>JAFYUA010000047.1 GCA_017549745.1 Clostridia bacterium
AGAAAAGACTTGGGGCGATGCCAAGATTTACGACCCTTCCAAGGGTATCCGCGTGAATGTCACAGCAGAATTTGAAGATGCCAAGAAATTGAAGTTGCGCGGCACTATCTTCGGTATTGGAACCACACTTTATTGGACTCGCATCCAATAATTCATTTTCATAGTATATTAGGAAAAGGGTATGCCAGTCGGCATACCCTTTTTATTTTGAATTAGGAATTATAATTTCATGTGGGTTGTAAGTATTATAAATGAACTAAGCCCATAAACATATTGTTTACAGGCTTAGTTCATTGCTGATTTCTTTATTGCGGAGAGAACCTACGAATTCCACAAACGCCTCAAGGTGTATGTGACCGAGGTCAAAAAGACCACCAAAGGCCCCGTTGTCAATGTATCGCGCACACGCCCTGCTCTTGTGGCAAAGCTTTTTGCCGAAGAAATCCCCGAGATTGCCGACGGCGTGGTAGAGGTGAAGAGCGTTTCGCGTGAAGCAGGCTCGCGCACCAAGATTGCCGTGTGGTCCAATGACAAAAATGTTGATGCCATCGGCGCCTGCATAGGTGCAAGAGGCACCAGAGTGCAAAATGTAGTTGACGAGCTTGGCGGTGAAAAGATTGACATTGTAAGATACAGTGAAGACCCTGCCGAGTTTATCCGCGCAAGTCTCAATCCTGCTGAGGTAATAAGCCTCGATGTCAATGTGGAAGAAAAAGAAGCTCATGTGGTAGTTCCTCATCATCAGCTCTCTCTTGCCATCGGCAAAGAGGGTCAGAATGCGCGCCTTGCTGCCCGCCTCACAGGCTACAAAATCGACATCAAGAGCGACGCCGAAAACTAAGGTGACCACCAATGGCACGCAACCCCAAAAACACCCGCATGTGTGCAGGCTGCCGCACCCGATGTGATAAATCACAGCTTGTGAGAGTAGCAAGGTCGGCAGATGGCATTAAGCTTGCTATGGTCTCAGACCATGTAGAGGGCAGGAGCGTATATATATGCCACTCGCTCAAATGTCTGGACTTAGCTTCAAAGCGCAAAAGCTTTGCGCGAAGCTTCAAATGCGAAATAGCGCCCGAACTGCACGCAGTGCTTGAAGAATATATTAAATCCTCGGATAGGTCCGACAATGCCTGAAAACGGAGTGATGATTATGACAAAAGCAATGGGACTTCTTGGTCTTGCCAAAAGGGCAGGCAAGGTAGTCAGCGGTGAGACCGCCTGCAAAGAAGCGGTAAGGTTTGGCTCGTCGCATCTTATCCTCATAGCATGCGATGCAAGCGTCAACACAACCAAGAACATCACCGACAGTTGTAAATATTATGATGTGCCATATGTGACTCTGGGCACCAAAGAGTCGCTCGGTCATGCCATAGGCAATGAATACAATGCCGTTGTTTCTGTCAATGATGAGGGTTTTGCAAACGGAATATTAAAGCATATTCAGGCAAATAATTAAGAAAGGTGAGTGATTATAATGGCTAAGGTTAAAAACAATAACCCGAGAGTACACGAAATATCAAAATTCATTAATGTATCCAGCAAGGATCTCATTGCACTTTTGGAAAGCTATGGCGTAGAGTGCAAAAATCACATGACAACTCTCGAATTTAAAGACATAGATATCATTCTTACAACATATCTCAACAAATACGACCGCGGAGATACCATCGAAGAGTATTACGCCGAGCTCAAAAAAGAAAGAGACGAAGAAGCTGCCAAAAAGGCTGCCAAAGAGGGCAAGAGCGCTCCCGAGCCTGCTCCTGCAGCACCCGCAGCTGAAGAAGAAATCGACCTTGCAAGCCTCGAGATTAAAAAAGAGACCAATCAGACTGTTGTGGACACACGCCAGAGCAATGTTGACCTCGAAAAGCTCGACACAGGCAAGATAGAACAGCTTGTAGACATCGACAAGGTTGAGAGCAAATCTCAGAAAAAGCAAAAAATCAAAAAGAACAATTCTCAGGTCAAAAAGCCCGAAAAGGATTTTGCCGCACTAAACAGCAAAAAGAAAAAAGAGCAGGTAAAGGACGAAGGCCCCAAAACGGTGCTTGTGCCTGATGAAATCTCAGTGGCAGATGTGTCCGAAAGAATGAGCATTCCTGCTACCACAGTTGTAAAGAAGCTCTTTGAGCTTGGCATCATGGCAACCATCAGCCAGAATATCGACTTTGACACAGCAGTGCTCATTGGTGAAGACCTTGGCTTCAAGGTAGAAAAAGAAATCATCATCACCGATGAAGACCGCCTGTTCAACGATGTGGAAGATGCAGCCGAGGACCTCGAGCCCCGTTCACCCGTTGTTGTTGTTATGGGTCATGTTGACCATGGTAAGACATCACTTCTCGATGCTATCCGCAACACCAATGTCATTGCCAAAGAAGCAGGCGGTATCACTCAACACATTGGTGCCTACCGCGTAAGAGTGGGTGACAAAAAGATTACCTTCCTTGACACCCCGGGTCATGAAGCGTTCACCGCAATGCGTATGCGTGGTGCTCAGGTTACGGATGTTGCCATTCTCGTTGTTGCAGCAGATGACGGCATCATGCCTCAGACAGTTGAAGCTATCAACCATGCTAAAGCTGCAGGTGTCACCATCATTGTTGCCATCAACAAAATCGACAAAGAGGGTGCCAACCCCGACCGCATCAAGCAGGAACTCACCGAATATGAGCTTGTGCCCGAAGAATGGGGCGGCAGCACAATCTGTGTGCCCATCTCGGCTAAGTTCAATCAGAATATTGACGAACTCCTCGAAATGGTAACCTTGGTTGCCGACATGAAAGAGCTCAAAGCCAACCCCAACCGCCGTGCCAAGGGTACTGTCATCGAAGCCCGTCTTGACAAGGGCAGAGGCCCCGTTGCCACAGTTCTTGTGCAAAACGGTACTCTCAGAGCAGGTGACATCATCGTTGCAGGCACTGCAGTGGGCAGAGTAAGAGCCATGGTTGATGACCGCGGCAACAAAGCCAAAAAAGCAGGTCCATCGGTTCCTGTGGAAATCATTGGTCTGAGCGAAGTGCCCGAGGGCGGCGACACATTCTATGCAGTAGATGACGAAAGAAAAGCAAGAGATGTTGTTGAAAAGAGAAAACAAAAGGCAAAAGAAGAAGCCATCAGCGCAAGGACAGCCGTTTCTCTCGACGACCTCTTCAATCAGATTCAGCAGGGTGATGTCAAAGACCTCAACATCATCGTCAAAGCCGATGTTCAGGGCTCTGTTGAAGCTGTGAAGCAGTCGCTTTCCAAGCTCTCCAACGAAGAAGTCAGAGTCAACTGTATTCATGGCGGCGTTGGCGGCGTGACCGAATCCGATGTAATGCTTGCCGCTGCATCAAATGCCATCATAGTAGGCTTCAATGTAAGACCTGCAGGCGGTGCGCTCGAATCAGCCAAGGCAAATGATGTAGATGTAAGATTCTACCGCGTAATCTATCATGCAATAGAAGAAATCGAAGCTGCCATGAAGGGTATGCTTGCTCCTAAGTTCCGCGAGGTGCTCCTCGGTCATGCCGAAGTAAGAAGCGTGTTCAAGGTGAGCGGCGTGGGCGCTATTGCAGGCGGCTATGTTCAGGATGGTAAAATCTCGCGTAATTCTCAGGTGCGTATTGTGCGCGACAACATCATCATTCACGAGGGTGTGCTCTCCAGTCTGCGTCGTTTCAAAGACGATGTCAAGGAAGTTGCATCGGGTTATGAATGCGGCATAGGCATTGAGAATTACAATGATATCAAAGAAGGCGATGTTATCGAATCCTTTATAATGGAAGAAATCAAGGAATAAGGTGATATTCGTGGCAAACAACAGAATGGAAAGAATAAAAGAAGAATTCAGACGCGAGCTTGCTTCTATCTTCAGAGAGATAAAGGACCCCCGTCTTTCTTCGATGGTCAGTGTGGTTGCAGTTGAAATCACCAAAGACCTCAAATATGCCAAGGTGTATGTGAGCGTTATGGGGTCCGATGAAGAAAAGTCGAACTCCATGTTGGCACTCAAGAGTGCCACAGGTTTTATCAAGCGCGAGATTGGCTCAAGGCTCAACCTCAGAGGTGTGCCTCACCCCACCTTTGTGCTTGACACCTCTATTGACTATGGCGCTCACATCAACGACCTTATCAAAAAGATAAACGAAAAATAGGACAGATGCATTATGAACACTATAGCCCATACTGCAAGCTATCTTGCAAATCATGACAATTTCATAATCATTCCCCACAGAAGCCCCGACGGTGACTGCCTTGGTTCATCGTCGGCTCTTCTGCTGGCTCTGCGCTCTCTTGGCAAAAATGCGCGCATAGCACTGCCCACCCCTGCCACACAAAGGCTTTCCTTTATATGGGACGAAAGCTATGAATGGGGTGATTTTGAACCCGAGGTTGCAGTGGCGGTAGATGTTGCCGACACCTACATGATGCTCGGACTCTATGATGAAATTTTTGCCAAAGCAAAATCCACAGTGTGCATCGACCACCACGCCACCAACCCCGCTTTTGCCGATGTGAATTGCATAGATGCTACTGCAGCGGCAGCAGGTGAGATTGTGAGCGAGGTCATAGAGGCTATGGGCGTGACACTCACGCGTGACATTGCCGAAAGGCTCTATGTGGCTATTGCTGATGACACAGGCGGATTTCAATATTCCAACACCACCGACCGCACCCATCGCATAGCATCAAAGCTCTTTAAGTCGGGCATTGATTCGGCAGGCATAATGAAAGCTCTTTTTGCCACCCACACCAAGGCTGAGCTTGAGCTCCTCAAGTTCGTCACCGCGCGCATGGAGTATCATTTTGGCGGCAAGGTGTGCCTTTCGTGGGTAGATTCCGAGGCTCTGAGTGCTTCGGGCGCCGAGATGCCCAATGCCGATGCATGGATTGGTCTCACCCGCTCGGGTGAGGGTGTAGAGGTGGGCTTGATGTTCAAGCTCATAAGTGATGAAGAAATCAGAGTGAGCCTGCGCTCCAACAACTATGTTGATGTGTCGGCAGTTGCCAAAAAGTTTGGCGGCGGCGGACATGTGAGAGCAGCAGGTGTCACCTTTAGCGAAAGCTTTGAAAGTGCAAAAGCAAAGCTTTTGGCAGAACCTGAAAAGCTGGTGTGACAATGGATATAACAAACGGTATTGTGATAGTAGACAAGCCAAAGGGTTTCACATCGCACGATGTGGTCAATGTGATTCGCAAAATTTTCGGCACTCGCAAGGTGGGGCACACGGGCACTCTCGACCCCGATGCCACAGGAGTGCTGCCCATTTGCATTGGCAAAGCAACCAAAGTGTGTGACATGCTCACTTTTTCCGACAAGGCATACGAGGCGAGAGTCCGCCTCGGCATTGTGACCGACACGCAGGACATTTCAGGCGAGGTGCTAAAGCAGTGTGAGGTAAATGTCACAGACGATGAGCTTGCCAAAGCAGTTGATGCCCACACAGGCGATATAATGCAGGTGCCGCCCATGTATTCTGCTCTCAAGGTAAACGGTCAAAAGCTTTGCGACCTTGCGCGCAAGGGCATAGAGGTGGAGCGCAAGCCCCGCCCTGTGACCATATACAGTGCCGAGGTTTCAGACTTTGACGGCTCGGAGTTTTCGCTGCGTGTGCACTGCTCCAAGGGCACCTACATTCGCACCCTTTGCCACGACATCGGTCAGATGCTTGGCTGCGGTGCAGTAATGACAGAGCTCAGGCGCACTGCATCGTCAGTTTTCAGTCTGGATAGTGCCCATACTCTCGACGAGCTCAAGGCTCTCAGAGAGCAAGGCGCTCTTGCGGGCGTGCTCATGCCCACAGATTCGGTCTTTGCAGACTTTGCAAAGCTCACACCGTCTGACGCTGTGCTCAAGCGAGTGTGCAACGGTGCAGTGGGCTACATAAATGCAAGTGCTGGCACCTACAGGATATATGATGGCTCAGGCAAGTTTTTGTGCATTGCCGAGGTCAGCCAAAATGATGGCAACCCCAAAAACATCATCAAGATGGTCAAGGCATTTTTTTGAGATAGTTTGACGGTGATATAATGAACCAAATAATAACCAACCAAAAAACAGTTGCGGCAATCGGCAAGTTTGATGGATTCCACATAGGTCATCAAAAGCTTGTGGCTTGCGCAGTTCAAAAAGCGAAAGAGGCAAATGCACTTTCGCTCATATTTTTTGTGGGCGCTCCGTCTGATTCTATCACAGAGCAGCGCGAGAGCGAAGCTCTTGCACTCTCTATGGGAGTAGACCTGACCTTTCGCCAAAGTCTCAACGAAGAGTTCCGCACCATGTCTGCCGAGGATTTTGTCACCAAAATTCTCATTGCAAGGCTCAATTGCACTTGCGTGGTGGTTGGCTATAATTTCCGCTTTGCCAAAGACCGCAGCGCAGGTGCCGATGACCTTTGCCGATTGTGCCAAAAGCATGGCATTGATTGTATAGTCATAGATGAGGTGTCGGCTCCCGACTCAAACGGCGAGGTGTGCACCGTGAGCAGCTCTCTTGTGCGCTCGCTCATAAGATGCGGCAGGCTTGAAGACGCGGCGCTCTATCTTGGCGGCAGCTACAGTGTAAGCGGCAAAGTGGCGCACGGCAGACATCTTGGCACTTCAATGGGCATTCCCACTGCCAACATAATTCCGAGTGGTGATATTATTCTACCGCCTCAAGGGGTATATGCCACCAGAACTTACATTGGGGGTAGTGCCTACCTTTCGGTCACCAACATCGGCAACAACCCCACGGTCAGCGAGGGAAACAGCGTGACCATCGAAACCCATATCTTCGATTTCGAAGGTGACACATATGATGAATATATAAAGGTAGAATTTCTTGAAATGCTCAGAGGCGAAAAGAAGTTTGATTCGCTCAGTAGCCTTGCAGAGCAGATAAAAGCCGATATAGAATATGTGAAGAATAAATATAGCAAAACGGAGCAGTGAATTTCACTGCTCCGTTTTGCATGTATAAAAACAATCTTTATCCCATCTTTGAACATTTGTGTCAATGTATTCCCATATTTTTTGATAATCATTTTTGTCGCGAATTATGTGGTCATGATAAGACCTTTGCCATATCGAATTACCAATTTCTTTTGTAACCATTGTTTTAAATGAACGAATAATGTCTTTGATATTCTTTGTAGGGGACGATGCCCTCATCGTCCCGTGAAGAAATATAATTAGATGTATGTGATTTGGCATGATAACATATTTGTCAACGGTTACATTTTCGTATTTGTTATTTATGTTATTGATATATTTATCGCATATCGAACCATAATTTGATATTTGATTTTTCGGGACGATGTAGGCATCGTCCCCTACGATTATTTTTGACAATAATTCTTTTCGGTTCTTTACACATATCGTGATAAAATATGCTCCCGCTGCGGAATAATCATATCCTTTTAACCTTGTTGGTTTTCGTTTTGGTAAAATCATTAATTTACTTTGCTATTGTCAATAGCATACTCCAGTAAAATATTAATTAGTTCATTTCTTGAACGATTTGTTTCCTCTGATAATTTGTTTAATTTTGCAACGGTATCTTCTTTTATCCTCACGGAAAAAGTCTTATACCCATCTTCGCCTTTTAAGTTCTTCTTGTTTATAATAAGTTTATCTTCCATAACATTTCACCTCACATATAGTATATGTTGACCAAAGTGATAATTATATGTTATAATATATAACATATATAATAACATGTTGTTGGGTGAACTACGCATCTTTTATTGTATGGGGTATTATAAATATGAAAAATGTAACTTTTTGCGGTCATAGTAAATTGAGTGAGAAAGAAAAAATTTTGTTGAAAAAAGAATTGAATAAAAAGCTCGAAAAACTTATTTCTAATGGTGCATGCACATTCCTTTTAGGTGGCTATGGCGATTTCGACCGCATTTGCGCTTATGTAATTCGTGAGTTGAAGAAGCAATATTCGCATATTGAGTCTGTTTTTGTAACTCCGTATATAAATAAGGAATATAATACTGAACTGTATGATGGTTCAGAATATCCGCCTATAGAAAATGTACCATTGCGTTATGCTATTTCTAAAAGGAATGAATATATGGTAGAAAAGGCTGATGTTATAATAGCATATGTAAATCACAGTTGGGGAGGAGCAGCCACAACACTTGAGTACGCAAAAAGGAAGCATAAAAATATTCAAGAGTTATGATTTCGAAAAAATCTCAGATGATATAACATTTGAGATTTTTTGTTTTTATCTCTTTATTTTTCTTTGTTTCTTTATTTTTTTGTGTTTTACTATTGACTTTTTGTGAGAAATATTGTATATTTAAAGTAGCTAATTTTGTTTTTGTTTTGAAATCTTTTGTTTTTGATGAATATGATACAGGAGTTGACCAATATGGCAAAATATTATAGCAAAGAGATATCCAAATCACCGCGAATTGATATTCTCAAAAAAGCCCTTTTTGCAAACAAGCCCCGCATCGAGGCAGACAGAGCCGTTCTTCTGACCGAAAGCTACAAGGCTACCGAGAATCTTCCTATTGTAGAAAGAAGAGCAAGGGCATTTTCTCATATTCTTCACAATCTTCCCGTCACAATCCGTGATAATGAGCTTGTGGTGGGCAGTGCCACAGTTATGCCCCGTAGTGCTCAGACCTTCCCCGAATTTTCTTTCAGCTGGCTTGAAGAAGAGTTCGACACCATTTCGACTCGCTCGGCAGACCCCTTTGAAATTTCCGACGACACCAAAGCTCGTCTTCACGAAGCCTACAAATACTGGGGCGGCAAGACCACATCAGACCTTGCCACTTCGTTCATGGTGCCCGAGGCTGCCAAAGCCATCGAGCACAACATCTTCACAGTGGGTAACTATTTCTACAACGGCGTAG
>JAFYUA010000048.1 GCA_017549745.1 Clostridia bacterium
ACGCCTCACAGAGCATCTATCACAGGAGGTACAAACATGAAACAAACCTATATCACAGCCAGAGCTACCGACATTACACCGGTGATAACCGTAACCGATGAACAGGTAAAGCAGCGCATGAAGGATGTCATTTTGATGACTCCCACAAGCTCCAAGGCATTGGTGAAAAACACGGTTGCAGATATCAGCCAATCAGCAAATCTCACTCCCGAAATTCACTCGGGCATAGCATTTGTGCCTGCATTGTTTGCAGCCAAAGCGCTTGGTTTTTCGGCAGAGCTTTCAGATTCTGCAGTGACTGTTTCTTTAAATGGCAAAACATCTTCGGCAAAGGCTGGCGACACCGCTTACATCGCCCTTGGCAATGAGCAGACCGCGCCTTTGCCACCCTATGAGAAAAACGGTGACCTCATGGTGAGCATCGATGCTCTTGCAGGCATGCTTGCCACTCAGGCAATATATGATGACGGCGGCTATATAATAATAGGTAAAGATGCCGAGAGCTTCAATCTTGCAAACAAAACCGACAAAAAAATTCTCGACAAAGCTATAGCTCCAGTTATATTTGTCACTCCCACCGCCGATGAAGTGGTGGCAATGCTAAAGACAAACCATGCGCAAAAGGCTCACCCCCGCCTCATGGTCACAGCCGACACCATCGGAGCGCTCAAGGACAAAATAGCCAATGACCCCGATGTAGCCGAGTGGTACCAGGCGTTTCTTGCCAACTGCAACGAAAACTATCTTAATGCAGACCTCTTGGCATATGAGCTCAAGGGAGTGCGTCTTCTCGAAGTGAGCCGCAAGGTGCTTGAGCATGTGAGCAATCTTTCATTTGCCTATCTCATAGAGGGCGACGAAAAGTATGCTGCCAAAGCCATCGAGCAGGTGATGAATGTGTGCAGCGAAGCTTTCCCCGACTGGAACCAAAAGCACTTCCTCGATGTTGCCGAAATGGCGGCAGCAGTAGCCATAGGCTTTGACTGGTGCAATGACAAGCTCAGCCAGACTCAGAAAAACCAAATCTGCGAAGCACTCAGCCAAAAGGCTTTCAAATATGGGCTCATGCAGCTCAGAGGCGAACAGTACCCCACCACCAGCGGCTTATGGACTGACCTCAATGCTCCCACCTACCCCGGCAACTGGGTGAGTGTGTGCTCGGGCGGTCTTAGCATGGCAGCTCTTGCCGTGGGTGACGAAAGCCCCGAGCTTGAAGCTGTGGCAGGCGAGATAGTGTCGGGTTGTGTGCCCCATCTGCAGCGTCTCGTGGCAAAATTCGCCCCCGACGGCTCGTGGAAAGAAGGCCCCACCTATTGGAGCTATGCCTACAGATATTTGACCTTCAATTTTGCGTCAATGTTCTCTTCGCTCGGCACCGACTTTGGCCTCTCCAAAGCTCCCGGACTTCACAAGGGTGCATACTTCATGATAGCAATGACAGGCTCTGTGGCAAACTTCGACCTTGCCAATTCTGACAAACGGGCGCTCAGTTGTCCTCAGTTTATGTGGCTTGGTGCAAGATATGACGATGCCTCGCTCACTCGCTACAGAAAATGGTTCATCAAAAACTTCGGCACAAGACCTGACTATACAGACATTCTGTGGTACACTACCTCTCACGACGGCGACATTTCAGCCATCGCCACCGAGACCAACACCCGCGAGTTCCCCATTGGAGCTACTCGCTCGGGCTATGGCACCGACCAATACTATGTGGCATTCCATGGCGCCGACGATGGCGGCGGACGAATCGTTGACCTCGATTGCGGTCAATATATCATCGACCTCTTTGGCAATCGCTGGGTAAAGGACATGGGCTCCGAGGGTGAAATGTATGGCTCGCATGGCGACGAGGGTATATTCCTCAATGACTATCCATACTATCGCATGAGAGCCGAAGCCCACAACACCATCGTTGTGAACCCCGGTTTCTATGAAGACCAGAACTACAGTGCCCTCAAAGATATCGACATCTTCCGCTACAACAACCGCTACACTCTCATGTCATCAGATTTTACCGATGTATATGCATTTAAGGGAGTGCAGCTGTTTGAACGCTCTATTCTTGCCGACAAGGTTAGCATGAGCACAATAATTCAAGACAAAGTCCGCATGGCAGTTCCATCTGATTTTTATTCGTTCATTCATGTGGGCGGCAACATAGACATAAGCGCCGACGGCAAAAGCGCCATCATATCATATGGCAGCAACAAGATGCTTGTAAAGCTTTTGGGCAAAAACAAATTCACCTTCGGTGCAACAAGCTGTGTGGCACTCGATTCATCTCCGCACTATCCATATGGTGCCGATGATTCGGCCAGCCGCAAGCTCTACATCAAAGCCGACCTCATCACTGAGGCTGATTACACAATATGCATCACTCCTCTTTGCGGCACCGAGACCGATGCGGTCTTTGAGCCTTTGGCAGACATCAAAGATTTTGTCATAGCAGAGTGTGAGGCAGTGCCCACTGTTTCGGCTATCACCGTGGGCGGAGCTCACCTCGAGGGCTTCTCGCCTGACAAACGCATCTACACTCTTTCATATGCTGATTACATCAGTGGTCTTTCCGATATCAGCGCGGTGAGCATAGATGCCGAAGGTGCACAGGTGAGCGTGGAGAAAGCAGTCGATGACAACCGCTGTGCACGAATCACAGTGACCGATGGAAACTCCACAGGCTACTATTTCATAAATTTTGAATCATAAAATAATAAAGGGGTACCCCTTTATGTGTCTTATACATAAGACACATAAAAAACCTAAAAGCAAAAGGAGGAAAATGATTATGCTAAAGAAGCTGATAGCCATAGCTCTTTCAGTGATGCTTGCAGCTTTGCCGATTTTGTCGGCGAATGCACTGGCAGATGATAGCGGAGCGATCTATCTTGAAGCACCATTTGATGGCTTTGGCAAAAGTGAGGCTGCTACAGTCTATACTTCATCATCACCTTATGAAAAAGGCGGCTTCAAAGCTCCCACAACGGCTGCATATGATGCAACTGTTGTAGAAGATGGCTACAAATCGTATATGCACATGGAAGTAAAATCGGCTCAAAACCCAAACGGCGGAGCGATTATATATGATGAAGACATTTTGGTTGCTTCCGATGCGTCTGCCACTGCAATGTCATTGGATTATAGTATCACATTTAGAAACTCCGTTGACAAACCGCCTATGTATATCTATTTTGTCAATGCATCAGGCACAAGAATTGAAACTTCCAACTCTTATCTCATGAGAGTATGGGGACAATCAGGCAAATCACCATATTCATATGCCTGCAAAAGTTATATTGGAGGCAATGACGGAGTGATAAAGCTGGACCCTGATGTGTGGTACACCTTCGACATGTCAATGGATTTCACAGACAAAACCGTTAATTATCGTGTAGACGGCGGCAACTACGAAGACTACAAATGGTCAGGCGCAATGAGCTCAGAGTTTCTCACCGCATGTCAGACCATTCAAAACACCTTCGGCGGCATTTCGGGCGTTGGCATCGGTTATCTGGGCTCAGTGAGCGCAGGTGCTGCTCTTGACATAGCTGATGTAAGCTTCAAGCCCGGCAATAAGCATGAATATTTTGAAGAATTGACATTCGACAAGCCAAGCATAGCAACTGCAGTATCAACATATGCAAACTGGAGCAAGGGCAGTTGGGTATCTGACTTTTCAAGCTTCAGCGGAGTAGTTGCTTTGGAGGACATGGGCGCAGGCCACGCCAAAGCTCTCAAATATACCAAAAACGGCGGTCAGCTTGCAACAACTCTGAACCTACCCACAGGCACAGTAGGAAGCAATGACACAGTTGTCATTGAGCTCTCCTACAAATCACATTCAAACGGTCAGCCCAGAATGTGCCTGCATGGAACTGGTAAAAGATGGTATAAGCTCATGGATTACGGCGGCACAACAGGTGATACCGCAATACTCTTTGGCAACAGTGGTAACACAGCCACCACACCCATTGATGGTCAGTGGAGGAGAATACAGTTTGTACTCGACCTCAAAAATGATTCTATGATTTTCAGGCAATGGGCAGAAGACTCTCCTGAATCTGTAGACATGGTGGCAGACAGCACCGGCGAGCTTGCTTCGTTCACAGATGTTACATCTGTAATATTCTATCCATATCAGAAGACTTGGAATGTAGAAACCTACAAAATGTATCTCGATGATTACACAGTTTACAAGCCTGCTCCGCTTTGCTATCTTGGTTTTGACCCCAAAGATGGCACAACAGGCGGCGTAAGCCTCACCGACCTTCTGACGGCTGAGTTCAATATGCCACTTGCAGATTCAGCGCTCACCAATGTGACAATGACTCTCACAGATTCACAGGGCAGCACAATCTCGGGTTCAAACACTTTCAATGCCAAAAGAACAGGCATTGCATTCAAACCTGACTATGCCTTAAACCTTGAAGAAACCTACACTTTAACAATCAGCGGAACAGTGTATGACATATTTGGTCAAAGTCTATCCCTTGACAAAACAATCACTTTCTCAACCGATGAGCTCTTCGATTTCAAGGGTTGCACCTTTAAACAAGATAGTCTTGAGGTTGCAAGCTCGGGCGAGATAGTGGGCGGCAAGGCACTCACTGCCGATGTGGACATAGCCATAAACGGCGGCACTCCCATAGGCGTGGCAGTGGCACTCGCCCTTTATGAAAAAGAATCGGGAGCATATGTGGCAAGCGATGTGGTCTATACCGATGACAAAACAACCATCGACCACACACTTTCAGTGAGTGTGCCCGATGACGGCTATAAATATTACCCTGCGGTTTATGTGTGGGACAGCTTGGATAACCCCGCAGCTTTTATTGAAGCAATTGTTTTAGAATAATTAAGTTCTATAAACCCTTAGGAGGTATATTAATATGAAAAAAGTAATATCAATTTTGGTGTCAGTAATGATGATGCTGACCGCAATCCCGGCATTTGCAAATACAGCTGCAGCTGTTCCTGCTTCGGTAGATGTGTATGAAGCACTTGATAATTTCAGCGCAGAAGAGTTGGCAACAACATATACTTCGGCTAATCCGTATATTGAGGGTGGATTTGTTGCACCGGCAGGCATCAATAAACCTGAATATCTCAATGCCAAGGCATATGAAGATGATGATGTGGGTGATTATGTACGACTTGTACCTACAACAGATGCAAATTCGTCGCAGTCGACCGTTACTGCGGGCGCGTGGATTCATAATTCAAATCTTAATGTTGGAGTAAATTCGGGACAGAGAAGTGGGTTTACTGCCGAATTCAAATTTAGATATAATACTAGTAGTAGAAATTTGTTTTTGTATTTAGTTGACGATGCTGGCGCAAACCATTTTAGCCTTTTTAAGCTTTGGTCGACAGACAGATGTGACATTACTAACGGGAATAATGATTCCTATTCAAACCTCAGCTTATCTTTAAGTGATAATACATGGTACGAAATGAAAATTGTTGGAGATGTAGTGACCGGAAAGTTGATGTTTGTGGTAAATGGCGGAAAACACATAAATAAAGTGGTATATGCTCAAAGAGCTACTGGAGCTTCAAATGTAACATACACCGGTATAAGGTTGGGATGGGCTACACCTTTGGAAAACAGCCCCAATGAATATCTTGACATTGCAAACATGTCTATATCTAATGTAGCTTCTTTTGAGTATGATGAGAAAATATCCCTTGAGCATGACACCGTTAGCTCTACCGCTACACCATGGATAAACGGTAATTGGAAATTGGGAGCTTCATCTCATGCGACTTACTGGCAGCCGACATCATACTATATGGGCGGAATTCATAAAAATGTAATAAGCTTGCTTGCTTCCAGTGCTGATGCACTTAAATATCCAATTTGGTTTGTGCACACTATCCCCGACGGAACCATTGCCAGTGACGGTGTGTTTGTAGTTGAAGGTTCATATTATGAAGAAGATTATGCCTATATGAATATTCGTATAACAGGAGTAAAAGGCGATGGTACCACAACTGGTTTTTATCCTGTTGCCAATGCAAAATTAGGTGAATGGGCTATAAAATGTATGAACACCACAACCGATGACGACGGCAATGCTATGGTCATGCCGCGAAAAGGTGGTTGGGTAACTATTCGAGTTACATCTGATTTGAAAACCGACACGCTTAAATTAGAATACTGGCAGGAAAATGATCCGACGAACACGCTTGTTACTGCAACCAGAGTGGGAGCACTTGCTGATTATGAAAATATTGGTGGGCTCAGATTTGAAGTATACAGCTCGGAAGGAGCACATACATATGTAGACGATCTCAAGGTTTACACTCCCGACACTCTCCGTTACATGGGCTCTAACCCTGTAAACGGTGGTGCCAATGCAGTTTCCGTAACAGCTGACCCCACACTTATCTTTAATATGCCTATTGCAAACTATACAGGTACAATGACACTCAAAGATTCTGACGGCAATGCTGTTGCAGGCTCAGCCAGCATCAATGCACAAAGAAACGGTGTTGCTTACTATCCCACTGTAGACCTCAAAGAAGAGGAAACCTATACTCTTGATTTTGAAGGCACAGTAACAGATGCATTTGGTCAGACACTGGCAGTTGACAAAACCATCACATTCACCACTGAGCCCGTTCTCACTCTTGCTGATTTTGAATTCAGCAGTGATGAAGTAGTTGCAGGTGAACTCGGCGCAACAATCAAAGTTAAATCAAAAGACAAACTCCCCAAAAACATCTACGCCGCACTTGCAATCTACAACAAAGCAACAGGCGAACTTGTTTCCATAAACACAGGCAGCATCAACGCAGTGACCAACACATTCAATCTTACAGCCGAAGTTCCTGAATTAGGCGAATATTATGCCAAAGCCTTTGTATGGAACACAGATGCAAACGCTGTACCATATTTCACAGCCCAAAGCATTGGTCTTAACTAATTGAGGAGATATCTCATATGAAAAACAAACACAGAAACTTTTCAAAGCGCGTTTTGAGCTTTGCCACAATATGCGCATTGATTGCCTCTGTTTTTGCTCCAATCGGTGCGGCTCTTGCCGCACCTGCCTCCACGGGCATTGAAGCTTCATATGTGCCATATGAAGTCACCAACACGCCCGCAGGACTTCACCCCTCGGTCAAGGGTCTTTTGACAGTTGAGGGTCATGTGGGCAAAGCAGAAAAGACCTCGGTTGTCCTCATGGTGCTTGCCAAAGGAAAAACCGAAGCCGACCTTGCAAACAATGTGTCAGCCTTTGGCACCGCGGTTGATTCATTCCGTCAGGTGACCACAGGTAATGACGGCAAATTCAGCGTGAGCTTTGGCATCGGCTTTTATGAAGATGGCGTTAGCTCCACCAAGGGCGACTATGTGGTAGCTGCAAGCTATGGTGACACCTCGGTGCTCACCGATGGCTTCTACTACTCCACCGCAGCTCATGTGGGCGAGGCGCTTGCCGCTGTCAATGCATCATCTGATGCTCAATCGCTCAAAACCGAAATCACAGTCAATTCCCCCAAAGAGCTTGTGCTCGACACTGCCATCTATGACACACTCGGCTCAGGCGCCAAGGATTTGGCAATTGCATATGTTTTCAATGCAAAACAAGCTCTCAAGGACGAGAACTCTGTGGGCTTCCTAAGCGGTGAAGCACTCAGAGAAAGCTTCAATGAAGCCAGCCTTTTCTATAAGCTCAAATCAGCCTCCACAGGTGATGAGTTAAAGAGCATGCTCAACACATACAAAGCAAAGCTTTCGCTCACCACTCTCCCTGCCTACAAGACCTACACCGATTCACTCACCGATTCGGGCAGAACCGCAGTGTGTGACTCCATGAAAGGTCTTGGCGGCTGCACATTGCTTAGCGATGTGAAGGGTCTGTTTACAAAGCAGGTTATTCTCAACGCAGTGGCAAAAGCTGGTCTTTGGAGCAATATCAAACCTATTATCAACCAAAACAAAGCTGCCCTTATCTCGGCAGGTGCGAGCGAGAGCTACTATAGCCTCTCCGACACCTCAGCGCCCGACAAGGCAATCGTAGGCAAAACCTACCAAACTCTTGCAGCTTTGGCTGAGGCTATAAACGAAAACATCAAAACTGACGCTCCTCCCTCACAGCGCCCCTCATCAGGCTCGGGCGGCGGCTCGTCGGTTATCCCTGCACCCCCTGTGGTGACACCTGTTGGCGGAAATGACGCCCCCTCTGCTTCAGGCTTTGCCGACATGGCAGGCTATGAATGGGCAGCCGATGCGGTAAGCGCTCTCAAAAACATGGGCGTTATCAACGGCAAGAGCGATTCATCTTTTGCCCCTGCCGACAATGTGACAAGAGAAGAATTTGTGAAGATGCTCATCTCTCTTCTTGGCATATCGGTAAATGGCGCTACTGCCGACTTTGCCGATGCTGACAAAGGTGCATGGTACTATCCCTACATTTCGGCTGCTGCCAATGGCGGCATCGTCAATGGTGTGGGCAATGGTGTGTTTGGCGTGGGCATGAACATTACCCGTCAGGACATCGCCACCATAGCATGCCGCGCAATGGGCATCACAGCTTCAGATGCTTTGGTTACTTTCAGTGATGAAGCTTCCATTGCCGACTACGCCAAAGATGGCGTTGCGGCTCTGGCATCACACGGCATAATCTCAGGCATGGGTGACGGCAGCTTTGCTCCCACAGCAAATGCAACCCGCGCTCAGGCTGCAAAAATACTCTATGAACTGCATAGATGGAAGGAGAGTGGCAAATAATGAACAAATTTAATAAAATTATTGCTTCACTCCTTGCCCTCTGCATGCTTTCATCAGTTATGGTTTTTGCCCAAGATGCATCGGAGCTATATGTGCCCGAATGCAGCTACGAGGCTGAAGTGCTCATGGCACTCGGCGTTATGGAAGATATTTCGGCATCTGCTCTCTCTCAGGGTGTGACCAGAGGCATGGCAGCTCACTATATATCCAATCTCATGAAGCTGCCCGCATCGGCTGTCACAGGCAAATTTGCCGATGTCACAGCCGACACACCCTACGGCGCACAAATCGAAGCTCTCAGCGGTGTGGGCGTTATCAATGGCACAGGCGCAGGTCTTTTTGAGCCCGACCGCCCCATGCTACTTCAGGAATTTATCAAAATGCTCGTGAGCGCAGCGGGCTATGGTGTACCCTCTGAGGCTCAGGGCGGATATCCCGCAGGATACATCGGCTATGCATCAAGGCTCGACCTTTTAGACGGTGTGGAGAGTCAGAACACCGCAGGCGAGTTTTCGGTGGGCACACTTGCCATGATGCTCTATAACTCTCTTGATGTGGAAATCATGACAGTTGACGGCTACACCAACTCCGACTCAGTGAGTCTCACCACCCAAAAGGGCGCCACAGTGCTCACCACCTTTTTAAAATGCTATTTTGCCGAGGGTCAGGTCAAATCTACCCCCAAGGCAAGCCTCACCTCTGCCGAAACTCAGGGCGAGGGCAGAGCACTCATTGGTGACAGTGTGTATCGCACAGGCGACATCGAGGTTGATGACCTGCTTGGCTACACTGCCAATGTGTACTACCGCGAAGAATCAGGCAACAAAACACTGGTGCATATAGGCGCATCGGATGACAACAAGGTCACTGTGATAAATGGCGAAGATGTTGAAAGCTTTTCGGGCCTCACTCTTTCCTACTATGACGAAAATCTGGACCTCGAGGAGATTCGCTTTTCATCTCTCACCGATGTGGTGTTCAACTACCGCCCCGTGGCTCCTGTTACACAGGCAGACCTCAAAGTAGACAACGGCACTGTCACGGTGATTGACTGTGACGGCAACGGCAGTGCTGATGCAGCCATCGTAAAAAGCTGGCGCACAGTGTATGCCCGCCGCATAGACTATTACAACAAAATCATTCATGATGAATATGACGGCTCATCACCTCTCAATTTAAGAGGCGGTGACAAATCCGTCATGATATATGACCGCAAAGGCAACGCAGCCACCATCGATGCACTCGAAAGCGACAGCCTGCTGGTGTGCATTGTGAGCCGCGACGGCAAATATGTGGAAATCACCGAGGTTGTCGATGAAATCATCGGCAAGGTGGAATCCTTTGAAGTGGAAAACGGCGAAACCCGTGTAATCATTGGCGGCAAGACCTATGGTGTGTGCAAAGAGCTTGAAGACCATGGTCTCAGCTTCGGCACAGGTGACAAAATCATCTGCTATCTTGACCTTGCAGGCAACATCGGCATGGTGCGCGATGACATGGTAACCCGCGAAAAATGGGGCTATCTCAAAGATGCCAGAAAAACAAGCGGTCTTGATGCATACATAAGCGTGCGCATATTGCCCGAGGGCGGCACAGGCTTTGTTGCATATGACTGCGCCTCTAAGGTAAAGGTAAACGATAGCTACAAAAACACTGCCGATGCTCAATATACCGAGCTTACAAAATATAGCGAATCCATAGTGCGCTATGCGCTCAATGCCGATGGCGAGCTTGCACTTGTCAAAACCGTGGGTAGCGGATTTGCAGAAGCCTTCAACTGGGAAACCAATGCTGCAAACGGCGGCGATTCCAGGGGTCTGTGGTATGACTCCTCCATCGACATCTTCGGCGGCAAAATCGGCGTAAATTCCGAAACCTCGGCATTTTTGG
>JAFYUA010000049.1 GCA_017549745.1 Clostridia bacterium
TGTCATGATGCATCGGTTAAGCGAGGTGCCAAATTCCACAAAAATCTCGGCAGACGGGTCTGTGGTGCCGTCTAAGACTATGTTCACCGTGGTGTCGTCTTGGGTGGCTTTTTCTATACTGGCACCGTCAATCATTATGCTGACAGCCTTGGCATAATAGCTTGAGCGCGAATAAACGGTCTTGTCGGCAATGTCGATGACATTGCCGCTCACAGCCAGCTCTGCCGCACCTGATACCACACTCATCAGGCTTGCAAGCATAACAATCACGAGAAGTATGCTGATAAGTTTTTTCATTTTGTTTCAATCCTTTCATAAAAAAAGCTGCGGCAATTTTTCAATAGAAAAATTACCGCAGCTGAGTTTTTCTGCGATTAATCACAATTTGTTTGCACAAAAACGCTATTGCTGTGTCTTCGACATTTACGCAATAGCATCAAAGCAGGTCTTGTGACTCGCACCATATAGACTCCCATAGTCCGCATTTTTGCACCCTGCCTTCTCAGTTTCCCAATGACCGGCTTTCGCCGACGGATGCAAAAACTTCGGCACACACACCGACAGTTATCGCTGAGGATTCTCACCCCATTCCCTTTTCACCGAATATACCTAAACGATATATTCGACACTCTGTGTGAATGTATTAAATTTTAAATATCTGTCATCTCTTAGATTTGCCGCATCTCACTGCTGCAAGCAGCACGCCCAGCACAATCCAGAACACAAACATAACTCTTGGATAGAACCATATATATTCTGCACACGAGGTGAAGCTGATGCCTGCAAATGCACTGATGGCTGCAATGATGATGCAGCGGCAGGTTTTGCCTGTGCGATTGTAGGCGGCAAGACCTTTTTTGAGCGCAAAAAACATAAATGCCAGAAAGCTTGCAGCGCCCACCACACCAAGCTCAACGAGGAGCTCAAGGTAGAGCATGTGAGAGTGGGGCGCCTTTGCCGCCCATATGCTTGCAAACGGTGGATATGCCTTGGCAAAAGCCTCGGGGCCAATGCCTATGCCTGTGAGCCCCGAGTGGCGCACAAGCTTGAGCACTCCCTCCCAAAGATAGATTCTGTAGGAGTTTGATGTGTCCTCCATAGAGCCAATGGTGAGAATACGGCTCACAACAGAGTGAGGCAAAAACGGAATGCACACAAGGGCAATGATGCCAAGCGGAAGCAAAAGCCGCCAGTCGTAGAGAAGTGCAAAAACGATGGTTGAGATGGCAAATGCCACATAGCACGAGCGCGAATAGCTCATGGCAAGCGCCGCCATGCACACTGCAAACACTGCCACAAAGCTGAGCTTTGCAAGCTTATGCTCTGATGCAATTATCATGGCATACACAAAGGGCACAATGAGCACTATGGCTTCGGCAAAGTTGTTGGGGTTGTCAAAGGTGGAATACACTCTGCCGGGCATGCCCGAATTGGTGTTGACATCGGTGAGGAGAATATCGGTGGGCACGCCCACGAAATTCTGATACACTGCATACAGGCACATGATAAAGAGCGCCGACACCATGAAGGTGACAAACACCTTGAGGGTCTTTTCGTCGCGCACACTGCCCCATATGAGAATGGCAAAAAGAATTGCCGACACAAAAAACAGCGCTATTCTTATGCCGTCGGAGCGCACGGGAGTCATGAGCACACCTCCCGCAATTGCCAATGCAAAGGCAACAAGCGACACGGGCAAGGCTTTGAAATCAGAGCCAAAAGCTCTGCCTGAAAGGCGCACGAGGTAGTAGATAGCGCAAAGAAGAAGCGCGCCTATTACCGCGTAGGCATTGTTCCACATAGCTCCGGGCACAATCATCATGAGCGCAAAGAATGCCGCTAAGATGTATTCAAAGCGAAAATAGCCAGATGAGTGAACCAGGCTGAATGCCGCATTGGTGATGCCGCCGCGAGCCTTGCGCGCAAAAAATGCATACACACGCTCTGAGATCCCCAAAAACCAATTGACAGCCGAGCTTATTGCGTGATAAAACACCGACGATGAATATTTTGATTGAAATTTGGTGGTGCCTATGATGTAGTTACGCGTGATGCTGCGCTCAAAAACACCTCTGACCGCTGCTGCCACCCTCAGAATGAGCGCATATATTGCCGAGTCCTTATATGAAAGCAGGAGTTTTTTGAACCACATCAAAAAAGCACAGGTAAGGCTTTGTTCAAACATTCGGAATCCTCCTGTCTGATTATTTCTTTTCAATGCTTGCTATGCGGCCATAGAGCTTTGCTTTGCCTGCATACAGAGTCATGGTGTGACCCACCACATATTTCACATTGCCCACTTCGATGCCGTGGTCAAATTCGGCTCCCTGCACCTCGGTGGTGAGAGTGACAGAGTTGTAGCCCTCTTTGCCCGATTTTATCATTTTGCCCTCGTCATTGGCAGCAAACATAACCGACTCGCCAAGCTCAACGGCTGTGACCTTGCCAAGGGGCACATTTTTGCCCTCGTCACTCACGCTGGAGCCGACCTCGATGTTTTCGGCAGCAAAGGAGGGGGATTCTTCGATGTAGTAGGTCACTGTGTAATAATTGCCCGAGGCAGAATTGCCTGCCACCTCGCCGCCAAAGAGTTTGATGCCCACAAAGGCAACAACGGCAAGGATAACCACAAGCACAATTGCATCAATGACATTAAATCTGATTTTCTTTTTTTCAGACATTTTTATAACCTCTTTTCAAAAATAAATTATGTATATTATACCACAATAGGCTATTATAGTCAACGAAAGTATAAATTTTCACTTTTAATTTTGCTCAATATGTGTTAAAATATAATAAAGATGTAACTAAGGAAGGACAGAATATATGAAAAAATTAATCGGCACTTTAGTTGCCTTTGCAATTGCAATATGCCCACTATCTGGCAGTGCGGGCTATCTTTACTCGCGTACTAACACCAAAAAAATCAACAATGCCATCACCTATGAGCACAAGCAGATGCTCACGCCAAACGGCTGGATAAGGGCATATGTGGCATATGTGGATATAAAAGATGCCAACGCATCGGTCAAGGTGCTCACCTCGGACAACGGCGCGAGCTACCTCTCTACCGTGAGGCAGATGGCAAAAAGCTCGGGCGCTTCGCTTGCCATAAACGGTGACTTTTTTAACTTTGCATCGGGGCAGACCAACATGCTCGGCATGACCTATCAGGACGGAAAGCTCATATCCTCACCTGCCATCGACAACATGGTGAGCATGGCTATCACCGAGGATAACGAGATTATCATGGACTATTTTTCGTTTTCGTCTACCGTCACTTCCCCACAGGGCTACACCTGCCCTGTGTATCAGATAAACAAGATGCCAGTGGACACAGGCGCCATCACCATGCTGACCTCCGACTGGGCGGCTATGACCCCTGGCGAGGGCTTTGAGGCACTCATTGTGGAAAATGACACAGTAAAGGAAATAAAAGAAGCCGATTCGGCGGCGGTTGCCATGCCCAAAA
>JAFYUA010000050.1 GCA_017549745.1 Clostridia bacterium
AAATACTATGATTACCAAAACAGAAATGCACTATTTACAAATGAACAAATCAGAGTCTGTGACTCAATCGGCTCAGATTCTCAATGGCGAAATCGCAGGTGCCGATACATACTATCACACAGTTGCCGCAGGCGAGGCTCTCATCATAGCGGCAAAATCCAACACCTATCATGTACTTTTTATGACTGATGGCAAGGCGAGCTTTTCTTCGGGCACCGATGCAGGCACTCTCATTGAGGTGCGCAGCCTGTATGCAGCAGGCATGGGCGAGGCTGTCACCATAAAAGCCGAAGCCGACACCTATCTTTTTGAGATAGAGATGCATGCAAATGCCGATGATATCGCCAAAGCTGCAAAATATGCCACCAAATTCCCCATCGTGCAAAAATATGATGAATGTGAACAATATTGGGACACAAGCAAAACCCAAAAGACCATCAACCGCATTATCTTAGAGCAGGAAAACATTCCCCGCCTTGCAATGGGCTCGGTTGAATCCATAGGCCCCGACTATGTCATTCCCAACAATCACCCCACAGTTGACCAGCTTTTCTTCACCTTCCCCGAAAATGAAACAGAGCTTATCATCAATGACGAAAAGATGGACCTTGGCGGTAATATTCTGCTCCATATCCCCCTCGGTGCCGACCACGGCTCTGATGTTGCCGACGCCAAGCATATGCACTACATCTGGTGCGATTTCTTGCTCGAAGAAGAATGTGTGGAATTTCTCAAAGAAGAACACATCAAAACAGGCGAGCAGAGAAGCTTCTGAACATAATGATAACAAAAAACAAGAACCTTTATTGAGGTTCTTGTTTTTTTGTTATGGTCTGTCTGTTTTAATTTGCTTTTTGAATTCACTTGGCGTCATGCCTGTGTGCTTGACAAAATTGCGATAGAATGTGCTAAGGTCATTGTAGCCATTGCCATATGCAGCTGTCGATATGCTGGCTCCGTTTCGTATGGTGCTTTGTATTCTTTCTATTCGCTTTTTGTTGAGATAGTCACTGAATGTCATGCCCGTAGCTTCTTTGAACATACTGCAAAATGTGGATTTTGACATGGTGGACATCTTTGCTATTTGTTCAAGCGTTATTGGTGAGTCAGAATGAGAATCAATATAGAAAATGCAATGATTCAGGTGCTTGATTTTCCTGTCGGTTTCCGACATGTAATCCTTTCCCTGCATGATATATTGCCTTGAAATGATTGTGAGAAGATTCAAAAGACAAACTGCAATGATTTCTTCTCTTTGGCTTCTTCTTTCTTCATATTCTATGCGCATTTTGCCAATGGTGCTTTCAAGGAGATATATATCTTCATATTTCAGTGTGAGTCTTGGCAGGATGGTCTTTGTATCAGTCAGGCTTTTCAAAAATTCATTTACCGTTTTGATGTTGGGAAATTTTTTTGCTATCTCCTCTTGCCTGAAAGCAATGTTGTAATATTTATTCTTTTGTTCATTAACCGACAGATAATGCTCAGTATTGGGCGGAATTATGGAAACATCACCCCTGAACATTCTTGCGCTTGTGTCGGGCAGATGGTGGATGATGCTTCCGTGTAGGCAAAAGATAATCTGAAAGCAATCGTGAATGTGGGGCTTGGTTTCATATGATTTGTTTTCGATTTTTTCAATATAAATATTTTCTACACTGCTGTCAAATTCGTCAAGGCTTAGATTTCTGATATACATTTTCATCACCCATCTACAGTATACCACACTTTGTATAAAATGCAATATTTTGTATTGAAAAATTGCAGAATTGGAAGATTTGCAAACCTGTTCGGACTATAAGCAATTTATTTTCAGCCTGCAGATGATTATAATGAACTTGCCGTAAGAGATATCGGAATATCTCAATCATCAAAAATATAAAAGGAGTGGTTTAATCATGATTACCACAGTATTAGGAGAAGTAAAAAAAGAAACAGTAGGGCACATTCTGCCTCATGAGCATGTTGTGACTGACATGAGAAGATTTTTGCAGCCCACAGGCGACCCCGAATTTTATGAGCCTCTTTCACTTTCCAATCACGGTCTTGTGCGCCTCAATCCATATGCAGTTCTTGATAACGCACACATCGACAATGAAGAAGACACCATCTATGAACTCAAAAAGTTCAAAGAAGCAGGCGGTGATATGTTTGTGGACCTTGGCACAGGCAAGGGTCGTCGCCCCGAAAGCCTCAAAAGAATTGCTGAAGCCACGGGTGTGAAAATTGTAGTGGGCTGCGGCAAATATCTTGGCGGAACCCGCGAAGATATGGCAAAAACCGAAGAGCAGCTCTATGAGGACATCATTACCGACCTTAATGTGGGCATCTATGGCTCTGACGTGAGATCGGGTGTAATCGGTGAGATCGGGACAGGCGATCTTATGAATGACTTCCAGAAGCGAAGCCTGCGTGCTGCCGCCCGCGCTCAGAAAGACACCGGTGCAGGACTCCAAATCCACGCAAGTTTGTGG
>JAFYUA010000051.1 GCA_017549745.1 Clostridia bacterium
CATCGTAGGTAGACACATCTCTTCTGCCGATAATTATATCACAGATTGCCACATCAAGATTGGTCTGGGCAATTTCGAGGATATCTGTGTTTTCGCGTGATTCTTCCTCGGTATACGAAAGGGTGGGAAGCGAATATTTCACAGCCTCATCAGACCATTTGTTCCACACATTAATTGCTTCCTTCTGACGGTCATGCTGATAAAAACCATTTAGATAATCTCTGTGTTGATTATAGCCGGGATGATTGCAAGGAAGCACAAAGTGATACAGCGATTCTTCCACCGAATTGAATCCGTTCGCTTTGAAATCAAGAATTTTGTCGGTGTAGGTATAGAATTTTTCGCCGTCTTTTTCTTCTATGGTGTAAGTGTCGCCTTCAACGCCAAAAAGCTGAAGCTCCATACCATCTTCGGAATATAAATAGTCACACCACTCAATTGCTTTTTCATAATTACCGCATTCTGTGGTGATACCTATTGCGTGAGGCGTTGCCGCCTTTACCATGGCCTGGAAGCGCGGTATTTGCCCCTCTTTGAGTACAGGATGAGGACACGCAACAAGGTCAAAGCCTGCAATTCTCTCCTGAGCCGCCGGAAGGATTACCCCCAGTGCCGAGCCCACATATCCATATGCTGCAATCGAGTTGCCATTGGTCATGTTTGACTGAATATCGGCACCTTCGGCGGTTACAAAGCCATGGTCGATGTAGCCTGCCTTTGACCACTCGGCAAGCTGAGCAAGATACTCTTTGAATCCCGGTTGAAGAGGACCGAAAACTACCTTGTCGCCTTCAAGATAGAGATTCTTACCTACATCATAAGCAGTGTTGAAGGTGTTGGTACTGTATGACTTAAAAGAAAGTGCGTCACATGTGGAAGTGAACGGCTTTGAGAAGCCTTCAGATTTTGCCTTGGCAAACACTGCGGTCCAGTCATCAATTGTCTCAGGGATATCCATACCCCATTTTTCAAGCAAATCGGCTCTTACATAGATACCGGCAAAGCCTTTTGTTTCACCAAGATTGAGTACATTGAAGCCATAGTAGTGTCCGTCATCGGTGGTGGCTTCAAGCTTGTAGGCGTAGTCGTGCGCCTTTCCATATTCGCCCTCAGTGTAGTTATAAAAGTTGGGTGCGTGCTCTTCAAGATAGCTATCAAGCGCAATGATTACTTCATCATCAATAGCCTGCTGAGGACCGCCTGTATAACCTGACCAATTGTATTCAACCATGTCGGGCAGTTCGCCGCCAGAGAGCATTGCAATGAATGCTTCGTTGCCTGTGGAGCCTTCAATGGGATGAATGAAATCAATGTGAACGCCTGTGGATTTTTCCATTTCCTGCCAAAACATCATGTCGCTATAGCTCGACAGTGTCCTTTGGGAATTGGCATCCATGGTTGCCCAATAAGTAAAGCTCTTTCCATCGGTTTCTGTACGCTCTTTCTTAGAACCTCCACAACCGGAAAATGCCATTGCAAGAATAGTAAAAATTGATAAAATTACAACTAACTTACTTGTTATTTTCATTATCATAACTCCTCAATTAATTTTTAAACAGTTATTTATGAGAACTGCCGCCGATTGACGGTCAATGTTTGCTGTTGGAGCAAAGCGACCGTCACCTACGCCGCTTACAATTTCTCCATTACAAAGAGCCGCAACCGCATCACGGGCATATACTGCAATATCAGGGTTATCAACAAATGGAAGTTCTCCGCCCGATATGAGACTGTCTTTTATTATTCTATAAATTATGAGACATGCGTCCTGACGGGTTATAAATGAGTCGGGCATGAAGCTGTCGGCACTCATACCGCTTATTATACCATTTGAATATGCCGCAGAAA
>JAFYUA010000052.1 GCA_017549745.1 Clostridia bacterium
GCTGCACATAAAGCTCAAAAGTGCCATTGAGCAATCGGGCGAGCTTTCGCAGATGTATCGCAATGACCCCGAAGTGAGAAAGCTGCTCGACATTGCAATGAAGCTTGAGGGTTTCCCCCGAAACTCCTCAACACATGCAGCCGGTGTGGTGATTGGCGATGATGAGCTCACGCGCTATGTGCCCCTGCAGGAGTGTGACACAGGACTTCTCACCCAATATCCCATGGCGGCACTTGAGAAAATCGGACTTCTCAAAATGGATTTTCTGGGGCTTCGCAATCTCACAATAATTGATGATACCATAGACATGGTAAATGAGCAGTATGGTCTTTCGCTCAGCATTGATTCCATAGACCTTGCCGACCCCAAAACCTTTGAGCTTATCTCAAGAGGCGATACTGACGGCGTGTTTCAGCTTGAAAACCCGGGACTTCAGACCTTCCTTCGAAAATTTGCTCCGTCGAAGCTTTCCGACATCATCACCACCACTTCAATCTATCGTCCCGGCCCCATGGAGCAGATTCCCCTCTTTTTGGAAAATGTGAAAAATCCCGACAAAATAACCTATCGACACCCACTGCTAAAGCCTATTTTAGAAGATACCTACGGCGTGGCAATATATCAGGAGCAGGTCATGAAGATTGTGCGCTCACTTGCAGGGTATTCTCTCGGCAGAGCCGACCTTGTGCGCCGCACCATGGCAAAGAAAAAGCACAAGGAAATGGCAAGAGAACGCGAGATTTTCATTCATGGTCTTACCGAGAATGGCAAAGTAGTGGCAGAGGGCGCAATCAGGCGCGGAGTAGACGAAAACTGCGCCAATGAAATCTTCGACTCACTGGCGGACTTTGCCAACTATGCCTTCAACAAATCCCACGCCGCCTGCTATGCACTTGTGGCATATCGCACTGCATGGCTCAAGGCTCACTATCCCACCTGTTATCTTGCCGCGGTGCTGCGCAACTATGTGGGCTACATCAATAAAGCGGTAAAATATATTGCATCGTTTGCAAAGTATGGCATCAGGGTGCTGCCGCCCGATGTAAACAAGAGCTTCACCCATTTTGCCCCCGAGGGCAGCGATGTGCGCTTTGGTCTTTGCTGGCTCAAAAATGTGGGCGAGAGATTTCCTTGCCAGATAGCCGACGAGCGATGCAAAAACGGAGATTTCACCTCGTTTGAGGATTTTGTCAGACGAATGTCTGCCTATGATATAAACAAACGCAGTGTGGAAATAATGATAAAATGCGGATGCTTTGATTCGCTCTATCCCAACAGGCGTGTGCTTTTGTATAACAGTGAGCGCCTTGTGGACAAGCACCTTGCCAGAAGCCGCACTCTTGCAGGCGGTCAGCTCGACTGGTTTTCGGCTTTTGATGAGCCCGAGGCCGACGAGCCTCTGCACAGCAGCGAATGTGAGGATTTTTCAGTCGAAAATAAAATGTCATTTGAATATGAATTTGCAGGTATGTATTTTTCTGGACATCCGCTTGATGCCTACAGGCTCAAAATCAGAGCCCTTAGTGATTGCACCGTTGCCGAGCTTTGCGAAAGTCCTGATTTTGACGGCAGGCACTTAAAGCTTTGCGGTCGCATTTCGGGCATATCATCGAGGCGAACCAAATCGGGCAGAACTCTCACCTCAATGACTTTTTCTGATTTCACAGGTGAGTGCCCTATGGTGGCTTTTGAAAGTGCAATGACGCGATATGGCAGCTATATCAAAGAGGGCGAAGCGGTTTGCATTTCGGCCTCGGTATCATGGGCTGATGATGAAAAGGGCGCAGAGCTTATGCTGAACTCGGCATCTTCGCTTACCATGGCTCAGATACCGCCTTCAAAAACACTCTACATCCGCGTGAGCGACAGGGCAGCTTTTGATAACCTCAGGCCGCTTTTTGCCAGGTTCCCCGGTCAGAGCATGCTTTGCGTGCGCATTGCAGATTCGGGGGCGACTCTCAGGTCCGATTCAGACCATAGCATAATGATATCAGACTCACTGCTCACCTCTCTTGCGGAAAGGATAGGAGAGGATAATATATATGTAAAATAACATTAACTGCGGCTATATTTATGTCAAAATTGAGCTATTAAACCAAAAATATCAATCTCACTTGATTTTTGACAAAAAATAGTATATATTATATAAGGGTTATAATATAATACGCAAGTGTTATTTTACTTTATAGGAGGAAATATAATGGAAATCAAAACAGTTGGTGTGCTCACAAGCGGCGGCGATGCTCCTGGCATGAATGCTGCCATACGCTCTGTTGTAAGATATGGTCTTTCCAGAGGCTTCAAAATGGTCGGCGTTGAAAGAGGCTATCATGGTCTTTTGCGCGGCGAATTTTTAGACCTCGACGCTTCAAGCGTGTGTGACCTTATTCAAAGAGGCGGCACAGTTTTGCAGACTGCCCGCAGCAAACAGTTTGCCACACCTGAGGGCATTGCTCAGGCAGTGGAGGTTGCCAAAGAAAAGGGAATTGACGCTTTGGTTGTCATTGGCGGTGACGGTTCATTCCGCGGTGCGCAAAAGCTTTCTGAAAACGGCCTGCCCACAATAGGCATTCCCGGCACAATCGACAATGACATTTCATGCACAGAATATACAATCGGCTATGACACTGCACTCAACACCGCCATGGAAGCGGTGGACAAGGTGCGCGACACAGCCACAAGCCATCAGCGCTGCTCACTCATTGAGGTTATGGGCAGAAATGCCGGCTACATTGCAATTGAGGTTGCTCTTGCCACAGGTGCCGAGATGGTTCTCGTGCCCGAAAAAGACAGAGCTTGCCCAAGAGTTGAGCTTGTCAACAGAATTGTAGACGACATCAAAATAGGTCAGGCAGTAGGCAAAAAGCACCACATCGTCATCATTGCCGAAGGCGTGGGAGGCTCTCAGGAGCTTGCCGAAATGATTGAAGAATGCACAGGCGTAGAAACAAGAGCCACAGTTCTGGGTCATATCCAGCGCGGCGGAAGCCCCACAATTCATGACAGGGTGGTTGCTGCTCAAATGGGCATGAAAGCCATCGACCTTCTTTCGGAGGGCAAATCCAATCGTGTGGTAATAATCAAAAACGGTCAGCTCAGTGACATGGATATAAACGAAGGTCTTGCAATGCAGAAAACCGTTTCTGATTTTGACTATCGTCTGGTAGGCAATCTTTCCAGAGGTATGTGGAATAGCTAAGGAGAATTTCAAATGAAAACTTTAGCACTTGTCCTGCTTGTTTTGGGAGCATGTGTGTCATATGGTTCAAAGCTCATAGTTTCCAAAATGCTCAGAGACAAAAGAGAAGCAAATGATGCAGACTATGTATATGTAAAGCTTGCAGGCTTTGCACTTGTGCTCAGCGCAGCTCTTATCATACTACTTTAAAGGAGAAAATTCTGATGAATACCAAAAAGGAACTGGCAAAAACCTACAACCCATCCGAAGTAGAAGACAGAATCTACTCACAATGGGTTGACAAAGGTTATTTTCATGCCGAAATCGATAAAAACAAAAAACCCTTCACCATAGTTATTCCACCCCCGAATGTTACAGGTCAGCTTCACATGGGTCATGCCCTTGATGAAACTCTGCAGGACATTCTGATTCGCTACAAAAGAATGCAGGGCTACAGCACCCTTTGGGTGCCCGGCACCGACCATGCAGGCATAGCCACTCAGATAAAGGTGGAAGAAGAGCTTCGTGTCAACGAAGGTCTCACACGCTATGACCTCGGCAGAGAAAAATTCCTCAAGAGAGTGTGGCAGTGGAAGGAAAAATACGGCAGCCGCATTATAAATCAGCTCAAAAAAATCGGCTCATCTTGCGACTGGGACAGAGAGCGTTTCACAATGGACGAAGGCTGCTCCAAGGCCGTGAAAGAGGTTTTTGTAAATCTCTACAACAAAGGTCTCATATATCAGGGCAGCCGCATCATCAACTGGTGCCCTCATTGTATCACTGCTCTTTCTGATGCAGAGGTAGACCATGCAGAACAGCCCGGTAATTTCTGGCACATCAAATATAATGTGAAAGACAGTGACGAATATGTAGTCATTGCCACCACCCGTCCTGAGACTCTCTTTGGTGATACTGCCGTTGCAGTAAACCCCGAAGATGAAAGATATGCTTCACTCGTCGGCAAAACACTCATTCTTCCCCTTGTGGGCAGAGAAATTCCCGTTATTGCCGATGAATATGTTGACAAAGAATTCGGCACAGGCTGCGTGAAAATCACACCTGCCCATGACCCCAATGACTTTGAAGTGGGTCTGCGTCATAACCTCGAGCAGATAAAGGTTATGAATGACGATGCCACCATGAATGCCTATGCAGGCAAATATGAGGGCATGGATCGCTATGAATGCCGCAAGCAGATGATTGAAGACCTCCGCGAGATGGGTCTGCTTCTCAAGATAGAAGACCACTCCCACAATGTAGGTCAGTGCTACCGTTGCGGCACCACAGTAGAGCCCATCATCTCCAAACAGTGGTTTGTAAAGATGGAGCCCCTTGCAAAGCCTGCAATCGACGCTGTAAAAAATGATGAAACACAGTTTATCCCCGAGCACTTTGAAAAGATATATTTCCACTGGCTCGAAAACATACGCGACTGGTGCATTTCCCGTCAGCTTTGGTGGGGTCACAGAATCCCCGCTTTCTATTGCGATGATTGCAATGAGATGATTGTCACCAAAGAAGACGGCGCAATCTGCCCCAAATGCGGCAAGCCCATGCGTCAGGATCCCGACACTCTCGACACATGGTTCAGCTCAGCGCTGTGGCCTTTCTCCACTCTCGGTTGGCCCGACAAAACCGAAGAGATGGAATATTTTTACCCCACAAGCGTGCTTGTCACAGGCTATGACATCATTCCTTTCTGGGTAATGAGAATGATGTTCTCAGGTCTTGAACACACAGGTCAGGTTCCGTTTGACAAGGTGTTCATCCATGGTCTTGTGCGCGACAGTCAGGGCAGAAAGATGAGTAAATCCCTCGGCAACGGCATCGACCCGCTGGAGATTGTGTCTGAATATGGCGCCGATGCTCTGCGCTTCACTCTTGCCACAGGCAACTCCCCCGGCAACGACATGCGCTTCCATCTTGAAAGAGTAGAAGCAAGCCGTAACTTTGCCAATAAGATATGGAACGCTTCAAGATTCCTCATGATGAATCTTTCTATAGACGAAATCAAGCTCCCCGATGCATCAGAGCTTAAGCTCGAAGACAAATGGATTCTTTCGGCATACAACAACCTCGTGCGCGAAGTTACCGAGAATCTCAACAACTTTGAACTCGGCATTGCAGTGTCCAAACTCTATGACTTCATTTGGGATAACTACTGCGATTGGTACATCGAGCTTGTAAAACCCCGTCTGTATGAAAAAGACGGTGCCGACAAGACCGCCCAGAGCGTACTTAGCTATGTGCTCATAGGCTCTCTCAAGCTTCTGCATCCGTTCATGCCTTTCATCACCGAAGAAATCTTCTCGGGTCTGCCCACAGGAGAAGAGAGCATAATGATAAGCAAATGGCCCGAATTTGACCCTGCTCTTTGCTATGACGAAGAAGAAAAGAGAATGCACATCATCATGGATGCAATCCGCAGTGTGCGCAACATCCGTGCTCAGATGAATGTAGTGCCCTCTCGCAAAGCAAAGCTCATCATCGTGGCTCAGGATGCAGCAGTTTTTGAAGGCACAGCGTCCTTCTTTGAAAAGCTTGCTTCTGCATCTGAAACCGTGGTGACCGAGTCTGCAGGCTCTGTAGATGACAATGCAGTAAATGTTGTTGTAGAGGGTGCAACCATATACATTCCTCTCGATGAGCTCGTTGACCGCGCCAAAGAGATAGAGCGTCTTGAAAAAGAACTCAAAACCTTAGAGGGCGAAATCATGAGAGTTGAGGGCAAGCTCGGCAATGCTGGCTTTGTGGCAAAAGCTCCTGCACATGTTGTAGAAGAAGAAAAAGCCAAAGGCGAAAAATATGCCAAAATGCTCTCTGAGGTAAAGGCAAGTCTTGAAAAACTGAAATAAGGTGAATCAATTGGTCAAAACTGCAAATGATGCAATAGACTATATTCATTCGCTGCATCGTTTCGGCAAAAAGAGCGGTCTTTCAAACATAACCGTTATGCTTGAAAGGCTGGGCAATCCGCATGCTTCAATGCGCTTTGTCCATGTTGCAGGCACCAACGGCAAGGGCTCTGTGTCGAACATGATAAAAAATATTTTGACAAATCACGGATATAAGGTGGGGTATTATACCTCACCTTATATTGAATTTTTCAGCGAAAGAATATGCATCGGCAACGAAATGATTTCTGATGCCGACCTGGTGTACTATACCAACAGGGTGATGGAGGTATGCCATGACATTCACCCTATAGAATTTGAATTTATAACCGCCATGGCAATGCTTTACTTCCGCGATAAGTGTTGTGACATCAATGTGCTTGAGGTGGGTCTTGGCGGTCGCTTTGATGCCACCAATGTCATAGGCACGCCTCTTTTGAATGTCATCACGCCCATAGGCCTTGACCACACGGCAATTCTTGGCGACACTCTGGAGAAAATCGCCTTTGAAAAAGCAGGCACCATCAAGCCAGGCTCTACAGTTGTGGTAAGCCGCATGATGAACCCCGCGTGCCTCGGCGTGATTGAGCAAAAATGCAAAGAAACCTCATCTAAGCTCATCGTGCCCGATTGCGCTGCGCAAAATGCTTTGTTTGAGCTTTCGGGCACATCGTTTGACTATAAGGGCAAAAGCTACAATCTTTCGCTTCGCGGCACCTATCAGCTCGACAATGCCGTCACAGCCATCGAGGCAGCATATGCTCTCATGTCCAAAATAGAGCTTTGCCAATCTGACATTACCTGCGGCCTTGCCTCATCATTTTGGAAATGCCGCTTTGAAGTGATGGGCGCCTCTCCTGCCACTGTGCTCGACGGTGCTCACAATAGCCACGGCATCAGGGCACTTATGCAAAGCATCGATGCATATTTCCCCTCAGGCAAAAGAGTGTTCCTTTTTTCCATGCTCAGCGAAAAAGACTGGCAGGAGAGTGTGGACCTCATAGCGCAAAAGGCCGATGTCATTGTGCTCACCAAAGTGCCGTCACTTCGCGCATCTGACACCGATGCCATGCGTGAGCGTCTGGAGTCTTTTGGAGTGGAGTGTATATGCATCGATGACTATGCCCAAGCATATCATGAAGCACTCAGCCTTGCAGGCACAGGCGGCAATGTGTTTGTGTTTGGCTCGCTGTATCTTGCAGGTGCACTCAGAGTGCATGTCGAAAATTGAAGATGAAAAGACAAAACCTCTCATTTCCCGACAAAGGGAAACGGGAGGTTTTCTTGAATTTATAGGAGTATATTAAAAAACGGAGGCACAGATTCAATGAAGCTCAATTTTTCAAATGAAAAAGACTTTCTCATAATGTCGATAAGCGGTGAAATAGACCACCGCTATGCAATTCAGATTCGCAACGAGGCAGACCGCAAAATTGTCACTTACCCTGACAAAAAGCTCATAGTCGACCTCACCGATGTCACCTTCATGGACAGCTCTGCCATAGGTGTCATCATAGGGCGCTACAAGCTCGTCATGAGTCTTGGCGGCTCCATTGCCATTGTCTCGTCAAACGATACCCTCGCAAGGATTCTGGATATGTCTGGCATACGCAAGATAATCCCCATCTATCCCACACTTGCCGATGCAATACGATGAAAGGATAAAAGAAAAATGACAAAACACAACTGTATCAAAACAAGCTTTAGCGCAATCCCCGAAAATGAAAGCCTCGCCAGAGTGATATGCGCATCTTTCATATCGGTGCTTGACCCCACCATAGAGCAGCTCACCGATGTGAAAACTGCAGTGTCCGAGGCTGTGACCAATTCCATAGTCCATGGCTACTCAGGCAGCAGTGACGGCACTGTGTACATGGATTGCACCATTGATGGCGAAACACTCACCGTTGAAGTGCGCGACAGCGGCAAGGGCATTGAGGATATCACCAAAGCCATGGAACCTATGTACACCTCATGCCCCGAAGCCGAGCGCTCAGGCATGGGCTTCACCGTTATGGAAACCTTCATGGATTCTGTGACGGTTAGCTCCGTGCTTGGTGTAGGCACCAAGGTCACAATGAAAAAAATCATCAGGAGCAAGCTTTTATAATGACCGATACATACAGCCTGATTAACCTCGCCCGAGAGGGTGACAAAACCGCCGAAAAAAAACTCGTTGATGACAACCTTTTGCTTGTGCACAGCTGCGCGCGCAAGCTCATGCATCCCGACTATGAATACGAAGACCTCGTTCAGGTGGGCAGCATAGGTCTTGTGAAAGCAATCCGCCGTTTTGACACCTCCCTTGGCCTCAGGCTTTCCACCTATGCAGTTCCGCTTATCATGGGCGAAATCAAGCGCTAC
>JAFYUA010000053.1 GCA_017549745.1 Clostridia bacterium
AATCGATGCCAAGCTCTGTCAATTTTTCTTTGATGTCACGCTTAATTGTGGCAATGTATGCTTCGCGCTCTTGTCTTTTTTGACTGATGCCTTCAACAATCTCGTGATATGCAACAGGGTCTATATACTTGAGTGACAAATCCTCAAGCTCCCATTTTATCTTATACATACCAAGGCGGTGGGCGAGAGGCGCATATACGCTGAGAGTTTCGCGAGCTTTTTCACGCTGCTTTTCTTCGCTCATGCTTATCAAAGTAGTCATGTTGTGCACACGGTCTGCAAATTTAATAATAATTACCCTTATGTCAGATGCCATGGCAAGGAACATCTTTCGCAGATTTTCCATGTCTCTTTCTTCTTTGGTAGAAAATTGAATTTTGTCAAGCTTGGTTACGCCGTCCACAAGCAGAGCGACCTGAGCGCCAAACATCTCTTTGATGTCTTCACTTGTATATTCAGTGTCTTCCACCACATCATGAAGAAGCGCTGCACAAATTGAATCAACATCAAGCTTCATATCAGCTACAATATTAGCCACTGCAACAGGATGGGTTATATATGGTGTTCCTGAAATACGCTTTTGGCTGCCATGAGCAGAGCTGGCAAGCTCGTAGGCTTTGTGAAGCTTTTCGGGATTAAAATTAGGTATATAATCCTGAATTTTATTTATTAAGTTTTCAAATGAATCATCTTTAATCATATACTCACACCTCAACAAAGTTAGATTTGCCACAGTATTTTTGATATAACTGAGATTTTTCCAGATCAGTTTTGGTATTAAAATTTTCGCCTTCTTCAATATATGCAGTGTCATCTTTGAAGTTGGATTTTATAATTTGTGTTTCTGTCAAAACCTCCAGTGACAGTTTCAGCCTGTTTTTTCCAAAACGACGAAGGTATTTGTTTTTTAAATCGTGCGATAAATCGTCCAATTTAAAAATGCGTCTGCCGGCTTTTATATATTCCTTGAGCATAACAAAAATGCATCTCATATTTTCAATATTTAAGTCACTTGCTGAGTCGGGCAATATATCGCGCGTTATAAACTGCATGTTTTCAACGCCTCGATAATTATTAACTCCCAGCGTTCCTGCAAGGTTTAAGACATCACCGCCTGAAAAAACACTTAGTTTATCTGCCATGTTAAATGCAGGTGATGTAAATGTGCTTCGTCCTTTTTCAAAGGTTATGAAAGCATGTTTGCCGCCTTTGTGCAATTTAACATTGGAAACACTGGCGTTTTTAATACACAACACAGGACTTCGATTTCCTATTCCGTGTGGTTCTAGTATTTTTAGCTCGTGTGCAGTTTTCAGGGTCAATTCCTTAGAATCTATTTCAGCATCAATATTTAAAACAGGGGTCAATATATCTTCGTTTAAAATCGAGTCTGCATACTGATTGATTCTTTGTCTGAAAACATCAACATTGTCAGTGCTCAGTGAAAAACCTGCTGCAAGCTCGTGACCGCCAAATTTAATCAGCACATCATCGCAAGCGCTGAGTGCATCAAAAAGGTTAAATCCGCTAATGCTTCTGCCCGAAGCTTTTCCTGTGCCATCAGGGCTAAGTGAAATAACGGTGCAGGGTTTATAGAATTTTTCTGTGATTTTTGATGCAACAATGCCAATTACTCCATGATGCCAATCTTCTTTTGCTACCACAATCACATTATCATCATATAATTTATTGGCATATATCATATTTAATGCGTCTTCAATTATTTCCTGCTCAGTGTTTTGCCTTAGTTTATTGCCTGCATCAAGTTCCTTGGCAATATTTATTGCTTCATCTTCAGATTGACACAAGAAAAGTTTCACTGAGTTCTCAGCCGATGAAATTCTTCCGGCAGCATTAAGCCGCGGAGCCACAGCAAAGCTTATGTTCGACGAAGATATCAAAGTCCTGTCAATGCCGCTTACATCCAAAAGAGCTTTGAGACCAATGTTCTTGGTTTCCTTGATTTTTTCCAACCCGTATGATGCGATAAATCTGTTTTCGCCAATCAAAGGAACCATGTCAGCAATAGTTCCTATGCAAGCAAACTGACAGTATTTGTCAATTATTTTTTGGTCACAGTCAGCTAATGCGTACACAAGTTTAAAAGCAACACCAACTCCGGCAAGATTGGAATTTGGATATATGTTGTCTTGGAGTTTGGGATTGATGACACAAAAAGCCGGCGGCAGAGAATCACCAGGCGTGTGATGGTCTGTAACAATCACATCGATTCCCCGTGATGATGCATAGATAACCTCGTCAATGGCAGTTATACCAACATCAACTGTTATAATAAGTCCAATATCTTGCTCGGCAAGGCTATCTATAGCGGACATATTGAGTCCATACCCCTCCGACGCACGATCGGGAATGTAGTATATGACAGAGGCGCCAATTGATTTTAAATAGTCGTATACAATGTATGTAGATGTGATTCCGTCAACATCATAATCACCATATACTGCTATTTTATCGTTGTTTTCTACCGCTATTTTTATTCTGTCAACGCATTGCTTCATACCCGAGAGTAAGTAGGGGTCGAGAAATTGATTTTCATCAACAAACAAGAAGTCACTGATTTTATCATCATCTGTGATTCCGCGATTGACAAGTATTTTGGCTACAATATGAGAAATGTTAAATTTATATGATATACTATTCACAAGATCGTTGTCACAATCGTTGCAAATCCATTTTTTGTGAATTGACAATATAACACCAACTTTTCATCACTTTTAAAAAACAATATAGAGCTATTATAACATTTTTTCGTGTGCAGTGCAAGACAAAAAAGATAGTTAAAAACTCTTTTCTTCTTCATATTTGAACAAGTTTAACAAAATATTTGAAAAAGTGTTGACTTTGGCCAATATTTTTAGTAGACTCTATATATATGATAGAATGTTTTTCGTATTTGTTATATATCGAATTAAAGGAGCGTTGTTTGTATGTTTATAAAAGAGATAATTGTACAGAATCAAGTTGGTCTTCATGCTCGTCCGGCCACATTTTTTATTCAAAAAGCTAATGAGTATAAATCAACTATATGGATTTCCCGTGAGGACCGAAAAGTTAATGCAAAGAGCCTCCTTGGAGTGTTATCGCTCGGTATAACCAAGAATACAGCG
>JAFYUA010000054.1 GCA_017549745.1 Clostridia bacterium
GAAAAAACAACTATCACTAAGAATATCAAATCAGGTACATGGGTTGATATGAGAATTGAAATTGATTTTTCTGATGACGCAAATTCAGATATATTATTCACTGCAAAAACATATATGAATAATGAATATGTGAGTTGTATAGAGATTCCCAGATATGTTGTTACCAAATTTGACGGTAGCTTCTATTGGGCGAAGATTATTTCACCTGCTTTCTTCCCGATAAACAGCGGTAAAAACACATTAATAAAAGATATGTATATGTATAATGGCATTGAAAACAAATCCATTATACCCGAAAGCTTTGTGGAAACTGTTGCCCTTGTTGACGAAGATTTCTCAAATGCAACATCGGGAAATGAATTAGATGTCGCAACAAAAGGTACAGAGGCAATTTATAATGATGGCTATGCAACAATTTCGTATACAAGTAACGGAAATGCAAATGTAACCGGTTCTCCTACAATTGGAATTGCATCTCCCTCGGTTGTTAATAATCATTTTATATACAGTTTAAAATTCAAATGCGATGATTTTTACACTGAAAGATATTTGTTCAATTCCAACATAGATGGCGTAACTACAAATCCTCTTCGAATAGATACATCTATAAGAGATGGAGTTACAAGAAACGGTGCGGATTTACGATTGGTAAACTATGATGCGAATAGTAAAGCATACGATGTTGCTACATGCAGAATTGTGAAAGGTCAATGGTATAGTGCCCAAATTATAGGTAAAAGAGATACATCCGGAAAAATGTCTTTTGATGTTACTGTAAAAAATGTTGCAACCAATGAAATTTTGATGAATGCAACAATGACGGATGAAAGAGAAGGTACTTTGTCAGGAGCAATTCCGTGGAAAATTGTAGCCGGAACCAAAGCCGAGCTGAATGCTTTACCTGTTGGAACAACTTCATCCTTCAGTGTTGATGATGTATACTTTGCAAAGGTATTAGATGCTTGCAAAATATCTGATGTAAAAATTTCCCAAGGAATGGATTTTATAGCGGATAAATACTCACTCGGAGAAGAAGTTAAAGTAAATGTACTTGTTTCCAATAATGTGCAGGCTGCTAAAACTGTAACTTTGTATGTGGCAGAGTATAATAGTTAAAAGGAAATGTTACAGATTGTTCCTCTTGCCAAAACAATAGGCGAAGCAGCTGTTGACGACAGCTCTCCCAAAGCCTGCAGTGATGTTTTGAGTGCCAAACTGACTCCTTCTGCAGATTCAGCCATGATTCAATGCTTTATTTGGGATGGTGCAACAGGCAGCATAACCCCTATGTCAAAACAAATTTCTATTAATTCTGCTAAATAACGATTTGAAGTAAAGTATACGACGCACGTTTTGATTATCAAATCGTGCGTCGTGCAATATGTGGATAAGTTTGAACAAGATAATGTAGTTGTGTAACAACTGAGTTGAAATACAAAAATAAAAAAGAGGTGTAGTATAATGCGTAGACTTATAAGCTTTATATCTGTGGCAATATTGACAATGACAACAGCATTTGCAGCTCCCACAGTAATTCCCAAAGATGCTGCCAATAATATCATAACAATCGCAGACACTGCAAATGATGGTGATATTGTTTCCCTTGTTATTGCAAACAGCGGATATGATACTGGTGATATCCTTGCATCATCAGATTCGGCATTGCAGTTTTTTGATTCAACTGAGGCCGTTGATGGGAAATACAGTTTTGATGTTAAAATAAATAACGATATCGGCAACAATGGTACATATAGTGCAATAGTGAATGTGGCAGGTGCTATAGAGAAATTCACATTCCGTTTTTATTCTTATGACGAAAAGCTCAACATTATAAATGCTATTAATTCTGCTGCAGATGTATCGGATTTGTTAAACAGGTATTCGCCGACAAATAACGAAAAGGTTATCATTCATGCAATAAAAGCTTACGACCTTGACTCTGCAGATTTCTGGAATGATGCAAATGTTAATGATGTTGCCAAAATTATTTTTTGCGGTAAAGGTACAGGCTATGACAACGATGCAGATGCAATGTATGACATCTTGAAATCATCAATCTATGTTGCTGCGCTTAACGCATCTTCTGCCAAAGCATTCAATAATAATGTTTTGGCACATCCTGAGCTTATCGGACTTGACACAAGCGGGAACATCTATAATGATTATTCTTTATCTCTCAACTCCAAAGGCGTTGACTCTGTAAAATCTGCAATAATTGGTTCGGATTTTATAAGTGCTGATGAAGCTAAAACGGTATTTGAAGAGGCTGTAATTTTAAATTTAATTACTAATAATGTAAAATACGGTAACGGTCATGTTCAGGGAGTTATAGAAAAATATGAATCCCGCTTTGAAAGTGCCGGTTTTAAATTAAGCAGGTTAAAATCAATTAAAAATATATCAGATTTATATGACGAGCTTTCAAGTGCAAAGGTGTCAACACTTTCTGAGCTTGCTGTAATTTTTAATGGATATGATGACAAAAGCAATAATTCATCTTCGACAACCGGCGGATTGAATCATGGTTCTATGTCATCTAATGCGGGTTCTCTTCCGACTTATATTCCTTCGGAAGTTGATACCCCCGCTGCAATATCTTTTGCCGATATCCAATCGGCAGCATGGGCTCAGGAGGCTATCGAAGCTTTAGCAAAGCTCGGAATAGTCAACGGAAAAGGTAATGGTGTTTTTGACCCCGACGGCTCTGTCACCAGAGCAGAATTTACAAAGATGATTGTGGGCGCAACAGGTCTTGTGGATAATGCTGCCGAGTGTTCATTTTCAGATGTGAATTCACATTGGGCATATGCATATATAGCATCTGCATTCAAGCATGGTATTGTGTCAGGCACAGGAGATAATATTTATTCACCTGATTCTGTTATCACTCGTGAACAAGGCGCCACAATTATCTACAGGGCGCTGATTTCTCTGGGCAACAAATTGTCCGCAGAGGCAAATGGCTTTAGTGACAGTTATATGCTTAGCGACTGGGCATCGGAGGCAGTAAATGCACTTGCTGCAGAAGGCATCATCAATGGCAAAGGGGATAATATGTTCTCGCCAAAGGATACGCTCACTCGTGCAGAAGCCGCAAAAATTATCTATTCAACTATGAATTTATTCTTGAGTGAACAGGAGGGTTAATTTTGAAGAAGATTTTATCAGTTGTAGTTTCATTATTTTTGATTCTGAGTATCATACCTGTATATGCTGATAATAGCACCGAAACAAATATAGCCAATAGTCCTGATGTTGCATTTGCCACATCGCTTGGTATATTGGAAAAGGGCAGTGATCCTTTATCATCAATAACAAGAATTGAGCTTGCAAAAGTATTTTATAACATAATTCTTTCACAAACCGAAGGCGAAGTAGGACAGAGCAAATATTTTACAGATGTTGATTTAGAAGAAAGCGTATATGCTGATTTTGCCTATGAATGCTCAGTAATGAACGGAACAGGAAACGGGCTTTTTGCCCCTGATGCCACAGTTACTTATGCTCAGTTCATAAAAACAGTTGTATCTTTTTTGGGTTACACTGCGGTTGCAGAGTCCAAAGGCGGTTATCCTGCAGGCTATATAAGTGTGGCAAGCCAGCTTGATATCACTTCTCAGATTCCGCCGTCATATGATTCGGTTATCAACAAAAACATGGTGGCTTCTGTGTTCAAGCTTGCAGGAAGTGTGCCTCTTATGAATCCTGTGACATATGGTGATGATAGCGGAAGATATGAAATAGATAACACATCTAATTACCTGAACACATATATGCACATTTCGCGTTTTCGGGGAATTGTTACCGGAAATTATCTCACAGATTTTAACTTTGGCAGTTGTGAACATAATCAGGTTGCCGTAAATGGCGAGGTGTTTTATGTTACAACCGAAAGCATCGGTCTTATCAATGAACTTGGCTGTGAGGTAGATGTTTATTCAAGAGACTATGGCTCAGTGTCGGTTGCATCTGTTATATATTATGAGCTTACTGATGTAAATAATAAGGCTGAAATTTCTTATGAAGCTATTAATGATTTTGAAAATATGGCGCTTTACTATGGCGAAAACAACAAAAAATATGTTATCAGCCCCACAGCAAAGGTTATATATAATGGAACTTTAGCAGCCAGTTATGATAAAGACACTATAAATCCTTTTGCTAAAGACACCAGCCTTGAAGGTGGTATAAGATTGGTTGATAACAATTATGATAACAGATATGATGTTGTTATGGTTGATGCATACACATCGTTTGTTGTTTCTAAGGTTGTTGGAAACAGGATTTTCAGTGAATTTTCTCCTTATTCTCCTATAGATCTTGGAGCTAAATTTAATGATGGTGATATTGAAATCACAAATGTTATAGGTCAGCCAATGAAGGTAGAGTCAATTGAGGAAGGAAACATTCTTAGCGTTTATCGCGACAAAAACAATAATGTAAAAAGAATGGTTGTTACCATTGATACCTACATGGGAATCCTTGAAGAAATCAATTATTCTTCAGGTATTATGACGGTCAACGGATTTGACTTTACAATGTCTGCCGGATTTTTAAGCGGCAACAATTCAACCTATGAAGATCTTGAATTAGGCAAAAAATTTACTCTGTACTTTGACAAAGAGGGTAAGGTTTCGTATGTGAAAGCAGCAAAAGCAAAATACGAAATAGGATATCTGGCTGCATACAAAAAAAGCACATCACTAGATGCGGTATATACATTAAAAATCTTCACATATTCGGGTGATTTTGAAGAATTACAGTTAGGCAAAAAGGTGAAACTGTCAGACACTGAGCGTACAGTATCTGCAAAGGAAGCTGTCGAAGCACTTCCCCTTAATGCAGACGGTAATATACGACAACCGATATTATATACTGTAAATGACGACGGTAAAATCAACTGGATAGACTGGCCTCAGGGTACTACGCCAAGAAATGGTCTTTATACGATTGAAGGATTTGACGGTTCTGCACAAGAGCTTTATTACAGATCAAGTCAGATGAGTTTTCAGGGCAAACTGCTTCTTGGAACAGGAACAGTCATTTTCAATATTCCGCCTGCAGGCAATGAAACTAATTATGATAACTACTACATTGAGTCCACAAAATATTATCAAGACGGCAAACAGGAATGCAGCTTCGAAGCTTATGGCTTATCTGAAACAGGCAGTCCTTGCGCATCTATTATTGTAGAAAAAAATGCTATGACTAAGCTTGGTATGCCTGATCTCACCGATGTTTTTGTTGTTGACAGTGTAACGAAAGCGATGAATGAAGAAGGCGTAGAAGCATACAAATTCACCGGGTGTATAACTACATCAGCAACAAGCTATTTCATTGATGAATATCTTGTTGACACAGTGTTTGCCGATGGTCTTCCCGAGAGAGGGGACATTGTCAGACTCAATGTTGTAAACGGCAAGGTTAACAATGTGGAAAAAGTGTTTGATTTTAGCTCGAAGGACTCCGTTCCGTTTGCGAAACCTGCGAATCCTACTTCGAGTAATTATACATCTTCTGTACGATATATGTGGGGAGATATTATTTATAATGACAAAACATATATAAAAATCAAAGCTGTCTATAATGGTAAGGTTACAGAAGAAAGTTATCCTGTAAATAACTTTTCAATAATTGAAGTTGATTTTTCAGAGGATAAAAAAGGTGTGGTACGCAATTCAACAAGTTCCTGTGTTTATGATACTGTAAAGTATCCGGGATTTTCATCAAAAGTTGTAATCCATACATATAAAGGAAATGCAAGAACTATGGTTGTGTATAATGGTTTAGGAGGTACAAAATGAAGAGAATTGTAGCTTTTATTTGTGCTTTGTGTCTTTTGTGCTCTGCAGGCTATGCAAAAGACTTGCAGTTTGAATATTTTAACGGTGTTGCAAATCCAAAGCTTGAGCTACCGGGCCCCAAAAAAGTTGAACTGAAAAATGGCGTTGGACTTGTTGAAGCAGAGGATTGTGCAC
>JAFYUA010000055.1 GCA_017549745.1 Clostridia bacterium
GGGGCGACAAGGTGTTTGCCGAAATGTACTATAGGCCCTTTGGCAAGGATTTCAAGCACAGAATGTATTCTATAAGCAAGAGCTTTGTGGCAGTGGCGCTTGGCATGGCTATAGACGAGGGTTTATTGTCGCTCGATGACAAGATGGTGAAATATTTCCCTGAGCATGTGAGCGAAGAAACCCCTGAGCTTATCAAAGAAGCAACTATCAAAGACATGCTCACTATGGAGACGGCAATTCAGGATGGCATAGTATGGTTTACCACAGGCACCAAAGACCGCACCGAGGTGTATTTTCAAAAAGACGGCGAAAAAATCCCCGGCACTATCTTTAGCTATGACAGCCCCGGCTCATATATGCTCGGAGCTATTGTGGAAAAAGTGACAGGCAAGCCGTTTTTGGAATATATGAAAGAAAAGGCACTTGGTGAAATCGGCTTTTCAAAAGATGCCTATTGCATACAGGCACCGGGCGGATATTCGTTTGGTGATTCGGGAGTTATGTGCACATCGCGCGACCTGCTCACCTTTGCGCGCTTTGTGATGAACAAAGGCGAATGGAACGGCAAGCAGTATATGAGCGCTCAGTATCTTGAAGATGCTACCAAAAAGCAGGTGTCCAATGCCAACACAACCGATGTGACCTATGGCACCTACGGCTATGGCTATCAGATATGGAAAGCTCCGCGTGACGGCTTTGCTTTTGTGGGCATGGGCGACCAGTTTGCAATATGCGACCCCGAGACGGATTTTATATTCATCATAACCTCCGACAATCAGGGTAGCTCCCCGTCTACACGAGCAATTCTTTATCACGAGCTCTATAAGACAATTGTGGCAAACCTGTCATCTCCTCTTGCAGATGATGCTCCCGCCTTTGCCGAGCTGACACAATATATGGAAAATGCCGAGCTTTTTGCACTCAGGCAGGATGATGGAAATGCGTTTGCAGACGAAATAAACGGCAAGGTATATGAGCTAAGTCAAAACCCCATGGGCATTGAATATATCAGGCTTGATTTTGACGGCAAAAAAGGAAAGCTTAGCTACAAAAACGCACAGGGCGAAAAAGAGCTTGTCTTTGGCATGGGATACAATGAATTCGGCAAATTTCCCCAGGAGGGATATTCTGACATGGTGGCCACTCAGTATGCACCGAATAACTACTACGACTGTGCATGCTCTGCCGACTGGACAGAGCACAAAAAGCTGAGAATAAAGGTGCAGATTATTGACAAATATTTTGGCAATGCTTGCTTTGTATTCAGCTTTAAGGATAATGCAGTGAGCGTGCTTATGACTAAAACCGCTGAATATTTCCTTGAGGAATATTCGGGCATAGCATATGGATACACTAAGAATTAAGCGAAACGGCATCCCTCAAAAAGGATGCCGTTTTTGATGCTGTCTAATTATCGGAGTTGATTTTGAAAAACTTTTTAAGTATGCTCTTGAAAAAATTGGGTGCGTTCCAGACTACAACCTTCATATGTCACTTCCCCCTTTCACTTATGGCAATATATAGCTATGCACAAAAGAGCTAAAATAACTGCCTCTATGAGAGCAATTATTATGGGGGGCATGACAAAGGCAAAAATAACTCCGACTACAAATCCCAGAATGCACAGCCCCCAAAGCCGCTTCATCATATTTTTAAAAAACAATACCCATACCCCCTTTTTAGCCATTATATGAGGGTA
>JAFYUA010000056.1 GCA_017549745.1 Clostridia bacterium
ACCGTGACAGCGTGGATTCTGAGCCTTGGCGGCATATCGAGCGACAACATGTTTGTTCAGCTTTTGACGCCAACTTCATTCACCCCTGTGCTTGCACTCATAGGCACAGCGCTTTTGATGCTTGGCAAGTCGAGCAAGAAAAAAGACACAGGCACCATCCTTTTGGGCTTTGCAACCCTTATGTTTGGCATGGACACCATGTCATCGGCAGTGTCGGGGCTTGCAGATGTGCCTGCTTTCCAGAATCTCTTTATTATGTTCAAAAACCCCGTTCTCGGCGTTCTGGCAGGCGCTGTGCTCACTGCCATTATTCAGTCGAGCTCGGCATCGGTGGGAATACTTCAGGCGCTTTCCGTTACAGGTCAGGTGTCATACGGCGCAGCCGTGCCCATTATCATGGGTCAGAACATCGGCACTTGCGTGACGGCTCTGCTTTCATCATTTGGCACCAACAAAAATGCCAAGCGTGCTGCCATTGTGCATTTGTCATTCAATGTGTTGGGCACAGTCATATGGCTTTCGGTGTTCAGCCTGATATCTTCAATATTTAAGCCTGCACTGCTTGATGCATCGGCATCATATCTTGGCATTGCAGTTGCACACTCATTGTTTAATATTGCATGCACCACCCTTTTGCTCCCCATGTCATCACTTCTTGAAAAATTAGCCATCCGTCTCGTGCCTGAATCAAACAAAAAAGACGAGACATCTGAGCTTGATGAAAGACTCCTCATCACTCCCCCCATCGCTCTTGAACGCTGCAACAAGCTCGTGTGCCAAATGGCCGAGTCCAGCGTCACTGCTCTCAAAAACGGCCTCAATATGCTCACAAGATATGATGCTTCAATTGCCGATGAAATCAGAGAGGCTGAGGAAAAGGCAGACCACTATGAGGACATATTGGGCACATATCTGGTTAAGCTGAGCCGCCACCGCATCAGCGACAATGACAGCTCCGAGGTTTCAAAGCTGCTCAAGGCGATTGGTGATTTTGAAAGAATATCAGACCACAGCATCAACATTTTAGAATCTGCCGAAGAGCTCAGAGAAAAAGAGATTGAGTTCACTGCCGATGCAGCAAAAGAGCTTGATGTTATTTGCAGTGCAGTGTCGGAAATTCTATCGCTTTCATATATGGCATTTATCAACAATGACCTTGAATATGCGCGCGATGTAGAGCCATTGGAGCAGGTTATTGACGGACTCAAATCAACGCTTCGAAACGGTCACATCACACGACTTAAAACAGGCGAGTGCTCAATCGAGGCAGGATTTGTGTGGGCAGACCTCATAACCAATCTCGAAAGAACTGCCGACCACTGCTCCAATATAGCAGCTTGCGTGATTGATGCAGCAAACAACAACATGAATGTGCATCAGTCGCTTCGTGACATGAAGCTAAACAGTGAATATTTTGATTCAAAATTCTCTTACTATAGTGAAAAATATGCAATCAGTGAATAATTAACCTAATAAATATCACACCGGCAAAGCCGGTGGTTTTATAACAGCCCTAAAAGGGCATCTTACAGGCGACCTCTGAAGAGGTACGC
>JAFYUA010000057.1 GCA_017549745.1 Clostridia bacterium
AGTCGTTGAGTTTATCGACTTCTTCGTTATCAGGTATCTTGAAAGAGTCATTGCCAAAGATATAGAGACCGTCATTAATACTGTTTGGAATGCCGGTAAGGGTAAGCCCGCTTGCTACAGCAAAATCTTCAACTGTAACATCATCGCTAAAGTCTCCGTCAATTCCAAACACAGAGGCAAGCTCAGCAGCATTAACATAAGTGTTGCCGTCTTTTTCGTATGGTCTGTTTTCAAGAGCAGTTTTTTCGCCATTGGCAAAAGCTACACCGCTTATTGTGTGAACAGCAAAATATCCATCGAGCTTTTGGGTGATTTCTTCCTCGCTTGGAAATACCGTCTTACCTGTAAGCACGATTTCATTTCTTACATCACCAAGCTCCTCTCTGAGCTGAGTTCCTTCGTAAATTCTGAGATTGTCTACAAGGAATTTGACCGGATTTGCAGAAACTGACGAAGCGGGCGGAACATGGATCCTGAAATGATTGAGTCTTGATGCTGCGGCAAAGCGTTCATCAATTTTACCTGTGCCTTGCTTTATACCATCCAAATAATATTCAATCGTGAGGTCATAGGTGTTTACTATTGCACTGACACGGTACCATGTATTGGTATTTAAGCTCACTTCGCTTTTACCGAGCAACAACGAGCCACCCGAAAGTAAGCGCGCATAGCAGTATGTAACACCATCTGCATCCTGAAGCATAAGATTGACCATTGACTCCGGATCTAAAACCTTCAGCCCAAATTCTATTGCCACACAGTCTGCCTGAGCGTTCAGACTCAGTGCATTAAGATGAAAATCTCCAACGCCTGAGCGTTCAAAAAGCACTGCAGTATTACCGTCGTCCTCTCTCGTTGTTTCTATGATACTGCCGTTTTTGTGATAACTAAGCGGAAATGATGACTCAAAGTCGCAGTTCATAATCACTCTGTTTCCTGATTTAAACTTATCTGTTATTCCTTCGAAACAGCCGATTGGTTTTACAAAATCACTTTCGCGTACAAAGGCTTTGTAACTGCTGCCGGGAGTGTATGGTAAATCAACCAGATATTGCCCCGGCTCTGATATAGGTTTAAAAGCTATATCTGCAAGAGTATTGCCGTCATATAGAGCCAATATCAAAACCCTGTCACCTGATGGTGAATAATATGAGGCAGTCAGAGTGCCGTTTTTGCACGCGGTTTTAATTGGATTATCCGAAGCTGCGGGATTATAATAGCCACGGTTTATATACAAGTTATCAACGCATACAGTTCCGCCGGTTGTGTAGGTGATATTATCCAATCCAAAGCGAATCTCCGTTAAATCTGCTCCGGAGATAGCGTTACCTGTTTTGGGAAGCATTTCACCATCAAAATAATATATAATCCTGTCTGCAGCATAGTCATATGTTATAGCAACATCATGCCACTGTGAAGCATCACTGCATACCTGCACATCTATGATTGCGTTGTCGTCATAAGACTTATAGCTCAATATTCCATCGGCACTCAGCTTCATGAGAGAATAACCGCTGTTCCTCTCCACAAGACCCACAGCATCGCCGGTCACCCGAATTTCAAATTCGACAGTGACAACTGTCTTGGGGGTGTTTAGAGTGTCGATTCCTCTTGTGTCAGCTCGTGCAGGATTGCTGCTTTTTAATGTTGTTCCTGCATTCACCGTAAACTGAAATGCATTGTCATTAACAAGCTTGCCTGCCAAACCGGTGACATTTCTTTTAAGCGATGTGCCAGAGGGAGCATTACTCCAGTCGGTACCTATGTGAGAACCGTCATAAGATGCCAGCACTTTTGAAGTAACTATCGGAACATCTATTGCAGCGCCGTCTTTTTCAGCTCTGACAACACCGCCGTCAACAGTCTGCGTTCCGTCGCCAACCTCCATGGGACTAATATATTTTATATTATATCCCTCGGAGGTAGAGGCGGCTTCGTCACTAAGATTTAAATCGGTTGAATTCAAGATTGCCGAGCGCAAAGAATCTCCGCTGATTCGATAATCGGTATTCCACGGGTTTGAAAAAACACCTATTGAATCACCCAAATTGATTATCTGCGTGTTGGTTACTGTTTTCTGAGCACTTGTGCCCTCGGCACCATCAAGAATTATAATTTTATTTGCTGATAAATCACCGATTCCAATCAGTTCACACAGTGTTTGAGCTGCAAAGCTGTTTGCTGCCGGAAAAGTTAACGCTAAAGAAATGACAAGGAAAATTACGATTGTTCTTTTTAGCATAAAATCATCCTCAAATATATGTGATTATCACTTGTTTTGTGCAACGACTATTTCAGTTATACTGTTCCAGTTTGAGGTGGAAGCACCATCACACAGCAGCCTTACATAGCGAGCTTCTTTGCCCAACAAGTCATAAAATTCGTGATTGTCGGTTTTGCCGGAGGATTTGCCCTTGAACACATCTTCAAACTCATAGCCATCTTTAGAAACCTGGATTGTTATATTGGTTGTTCTGAGTGTTCCATCATAGAAAGCTATTGCTACTTTGTCGAGAGTCATAATTTTTCCGACGTCTACAGTGATTGTTCGTCCCGGGCCCTCGGCTGACCAACGCGTACCCAGATCTCCGTCAATTACATTGAGTGCATTATTTTCGGGCTGCGGTTCATCGCTTGCCTCTACGGCTACAATCGGAATTGAGGTGAGACCTTCAAATTCCACAGGTTTTTTGAGCGAATTCATATGTACACGGTATGTAAATTTATTGGTAGGATCGTTAGCGTCGGTCACTGTGATATATGAAGGCTCTGAAAGACTTGAAGAACGATCAACCGCTACAGAATGAACTGCAGAATATGCTGTGATTTCCGGTACTGCCGAGAGAGAACCCTCAACATAGTTATACACAATATCTCTTTTGTCTGTTGGCATATCAACACCGCCAACGGTTACACTGTCGAGCTTGGGAGCCTGCGGGATAGGACCATCGGGTATGCTCCACAAATCAATGCTCTTGTTATAGTCTGAGATGGGAGTGCTGTCTATATTTGCCGGAGTGAGCTTGACTGTGAGATCCATAGCACCACTTCCGTGAGTTTTTATTACAATTCGGTTGAAGTCACCATAACGGTCATTTTCTTCAATGGGACTTGTGGGCAAAGGTTTGGACTGACCAACTTCAATTGTTGCTCTGTGGCTTGCCAAAAAGTCAAGTCTCAGCTCCTTACCGTCGCTGATAAGGGTGGCACCTGTCTCATCCACGGCTACATCTGCCCTCGTTTGCATAAACCAATATACATCGGACTCTTTTGTGACATTAACCTCATCACGAATTACGAGACTCTGACGATTGTCGGTATACAAGAAGCCTCTCCTTGCCGAGGATACATCATAAAGAAGATCTGTCATGTCTACAACGGCAATAGCACCTCTGTCCTTAACCTCTTTAAGTTCAAGCTTTGCATAAGACGGGAGCCTGTGGTCGGGAAGCTCTGACGGATTTACAACAATGGCATTGTGAGACTCTGCTCTACAATAATATATTCGCCATTTACGACCGTCGGGTGCTGAATCAAAATAACCAACCTGATTATAGTTACCTGAGCCGGGGTCTATAGCCCAGCGTACACCGCTGTTTTCATATATGAAACTGCCGCCGTCCAACTGGCTATGGCTATGTCCTGCATGGATACCGACATAGGTGCTGTCATCTTCCCAGTTTTCTCTGATGACCATTGTGTCTTCTTTCTCGAAGAAAGCATGTGTTGGCATTTTTATATTCGAATGCTCGGTGGTTATATCGTACCACAAAAGTGCCAATGCAAGGTCTTCCCCACCCGAGAAATTGCCGTTTGTTTTTTTCATAACAACCGACGCATTGTCTTTTCGGTCATATTTTTCAGCAAGCCAAAGCATTTCGGGTACATAAACTTTGGCTGAAGAGCCGTCGCCGTAGATATATGTGCCATTGGTTGTCTGCATGTGCAGTTCATAGTCTGCGGTAATGGAAAGACCCTGAACATATTCAAGTCCAAATGTGGTATCAAGCACTGAATCAAGAGATGAACCGAGTTTCGCAAAATATTGCATTGTATATTCCCAATAAGAAGGACCCTCCCAGTAAGCACCATCGGGAGCAAAGCACTTAATAACAGCCTCTACTGCGCGAGCGGCACATGATACAATAAATGCCGATTCTTCGGGATATACATCCATCACTGCAAGTGCAGCCATTACAGCGCCACCATTAGTAACAAGGCAACGGTTTTGTCCGCCCCAGGTTACTATACCCTGCATAGCAGAGCTCGAAGACTGATAACCAAGAGTTACCTCATAAAGACCTTTTTGATAAAGTCCATCTTCTATGGCAGCTCTCTGCTCGTCAGAAAATGCGTCATACATCCAGTCATAACCTATAGCTACTGCAGCACACATCTCGGCGCAGTCAATGTCGTGACTGTGATGCCAG
>JAFYUA010000058.1 GCA_017549745.1 Clostridia bacterium
AATTCAGATCCTATAGAAACTGTTTGTCACACTCTCAAAAAGCATGGTTATTCAACCCATGCCATTCACAATAATAACGCCGCATTTTATAACCGAAAGATGATATATCGCAATCTCGGCTTTGACTCTTTCACATCTTTAGAATATATGTATGATGTTGAATACAATCCCCTTGGTTGGGCGTGTGACAAGGTGTTGACCTCTTCAATTGTCGATTGTATGAAATCCACCGACACTGTAGATATGATTTATGCAGTGGGGGTGCAAGGCCATGGCACATATCCCTCTGACATGGAACCCAAGGAAGATGCAATAGTGGTCGATGGCATAGAAAATCCTGACACCAAGGCGAGATATGAGTATTATATCAGCCAGATGAAAGAGGTTGATTCGTTTGTGGGTGAGCTTGTTTACACACTCGAACACATCAACGAACCCACTGTTCTTGTGATTTTTGGTGACCATATGCCCGGCTTTGATGTGGAAGACGATGAGCTTTTAAATGACAGTAAATATCAGACGCAATATGTCATCTGGAGCAATTTTGAATCAGATTGCATCATCAAGAATTTGCAATCATATCAGCTCTACTCTTATGTGCTTGACCGACTCAACATAGATGGCGGCATTGTATCAAAGCTTCATAAGCAGTATTCCTATGCCAAGAGTGATGAATACCTTTCTAAGCTTGAAATCGTTCAATACGACATGCTCGAAGGTGATGGCGTATCATATGGCAATTCACCACCCGAAGTTGTAGACACTAAAATGGGAATCAGACCTATTTCTGTGTCAGGAGCATATGTCGAGGGTGATGATTTGATTGTGAAAGGGGATAATTTCAACGAGTTCAGCCGCGTGGTTGCAAATGACAAATTACTAACTACACAATACATCAGTGCCAACACTATTGCAGTGAGGCAATACTCTGCCGATGCAACGCATGTGGCAGTAGCACAAGCTGATGAGAACTCATATGTACTCTCTGCAACACCATATATTGAGATTAAATAAACAAAAAAGCTTATTGCATCATTGCAATAAGCTTTTTAAATATGTGATTACATAGATTTGAGAGTGAAGTTCCAACTGTCAGCACACATTTTTTCAAGGTCATACTCTGCTTCCCAGTTAAGCTCTCTTCTGGATTTTTCAGGGTCAGCATAACACATGGCAATGTCACCCGGTCTGCGGTCAACGATTTTATAGTTGATTTTTCTGCCGCATGCCTTTTCATATGCCTTCACAACATCAAGCACACTGTAGCCTGTTCCTGTGCCCAGATTATAAGCCTGCACACCTGTGGTTGCTGTCACTTTTTCAACCGCCTTAACATGGCCTTTACTCAGGTCAACAACATGGATACAATCTCTCACGCCGGTGCCGTCGGGTGTGTTGTAATCATCACCAAACACGCTCAAGCACTCAAGCTTACCAACTGCAACTCTTGCAATGTATGGCACAAGGTTATTCGGGATTCCGTTGGGATTCTCGCCAATAAGGCCGCTTGCATGTGCACCAATAGGATTGAAATATCTGAGAAGCGCAATGCTCCATTCGTTGTCCGACACATAAAGATCTGTCAATATTCTTTCAATCATGTGCTTGGTAGCGCCATATGGATTGGTTGTATGAAGAGGAAAATCTTCTCTGATAGGAACACTTGCAGGGTCACCATACACTGTGGCAGAAGAAGAAAACACAATTTTTTTGCAACCATACTTTGCCATTGTCTGACACAAAACCAAGGTGCTGGTAATGTTGTTGTGGTAATAGTGAAGAGGTATACTCACTGATTCACCAACAGCCTTGAGGCCTGCAAAATGAATAACAGCATCTATTTTATTTTCCTCAAATATTTGTTCAACCTTTTCTCTGCAAAGAAGATCGGCTTCATAGAATTTGAAATCTTTTCCTGAGATTGTGCGTATTTTGTCAAGCACTTCCGGTCTTGAATTGCAGAAGTTGTCAATGATGGCAATTTCATATCCGGCATCAAGAAGTTCAACACAAGTGTGGCTTCCTATAAAACCTGCGCCGCCTGTAACTAAAATCATCAATATCATACCTTTCATATTAATATAATATATTATCATTATATACCAAAACATCAGCTTTTGCAAGCTTTTGGATGATTATTTGTCTGGCTTGAAACAACTTTGTATTAAATTCATACCAATATTATCTCTGTTTTTGAATTTTTTATATAAAATTTAAATTTAGGGGTAGATTTTTTTTGAAATTTGTAGCATAATATACTTGTAAAAATATAGCCATTTTAAAGTGTGTCAATGGCTAAACGAAAGGATATGCTTATATGAAATACATAGTAATACTTGCCGATGGCATGGCAGATTATCCCGTGAATGAACTCGGCGGAAAAACACCAATGCAGGTGGCTCACAAACCAAACATCGATTCCCTCGCTGCAAAATCAGAGGTTGGGCTTGCATATAATGTGCCCGAGTCGCTCTCGCCTGGCAGTGATGTGGCTAATTTGTCTGCAATGGGTTATGATCCGCTAAAATGCTACACAGGCCGTTCACCCCTTGAAGCTGTCAGCATGGGCATCGACATCAAACCCACCGACATGATTTTCAGATGCAATGTTGTCAATATCACAGAAGATGAAGAAAATTACGAAGACAAAATAATAACTGACCATAGTGCCGATGAAATATCAACCGAGGAAGCGCGTGAGTTAATTTTGGCAGTTGCCAAAGCTTTTTCAGATGATAAGTTTTCATTTTATCCCGGAGTAAGCTATCGTCATGCTCTCGTGTGGGACAATGGTCCTGATGAATTTGACCTCACACCTCCTCACGATGTGCTCGAGCGCAGAGTGGGAGATTATCTTCCCAAAGGCATCAACGGTGCACCTTTGGCCGAGATGATGAAAAAAAGCTATGACATTTTAAATGAGCACCCCGTAAACCTTGCCCGTGCCGCAAGAGGCCTCAAAAAAGCCAACTCAATCTGGATTTGGGGCGAGGGTCGCAAACCGTCACTCGAAAACTTTGAGTCGCTTCATGGCATCAAGGGCAGTGTCATATCTGCTGTTGACCTTATCAAAGGCATAGGCATATGCGCAGGTCTTGACTCAATTGATGTAGAAGGTGCCACAGGTAACATCCACACCAACTTTGACGGCAAAGCCAAAGCTTGCCTTGATGCAATAACATCAGGTAGTGATTATGTATTTGTGCACATGGAAGCTCCCGACGAATGCGGTCACAGAGCAGAAATTGAAAACAAAGTGAAATCAATTGAATTGATTGACGAAAAGGTTGTAGGATTTTTGCTCAAAGAGCTACAAAATCAAGGCATTGATTTTCGCATGATGATATTGCCCGACCATCCCACACCGCTTGCCCTTCGCACTCACACCCGCGATGCAGTGCCTTATCTTATATATGACAGCACCAAACCTCATGCCGATGGTGTTGCCACCTTTACCGAAGAAACTGCCGCCAAGACAGGACTTGTTATCAATCAGGGTTATAAGCTTATGGAGAGATTTACTAAATAAGGAGTGATCTGATTGATTAAGTGCAACAAAATTCTTGTAGCCGATGATGATAAAAACATATGTGAATTGCTAAGACTCTATCTTGAAAAAGATGGTTATGAATCATTTTGCGTATATGACGGCATAAGTGCGCTTGCCGAAGCCAAAAAAAATTCGTATTCAGCAATAATTCTTGACATCATGATGCCTGGACTCGATGGTGTGGAAGTGCTCAAGGAAATCAGAAAAACAAGCATGATTCCTGTGATAATGCTCACTGCCAAAGGGGAAACCATCGACAAGGTCCTTGCTTTGGAAATAGGTGCCGATGATTACATCGTAAAGCCGTTTGAAACCAAGGAGCTTTTGGCAAGGCTCAAAGCCGTGCTCAGAAGGGTGGGCGCAGAAGAAGCAGACGATGGTGCCATGAATTTTGAAAATTTGTACCTCAACAAGAGTACATATGAGATGAAAGTCAATGGCAACCCCATAGATGTGCCGCCAAAAGAGTTTGAGCTTCTTACTTTTTTGTGCTCGCACCCCAATAAAGTATATACCCGTGATCAGCTTCTCAATGAAGTGTGGGGCTATGATTATTATGGTGATTCTCGCACTGTAGATGTTCATGTCAAACGAATAAGAGAAAAAATAGACGGCGTGTCAGATAAGTGGCTTCTGCGCACAATTTGGGGAGTGGGATATAAATTTGAGGTGAAGCAATGAGAAAAAGTGTTATCAAAAGCATGATTTGGGGTTCTCTTGCTGTTATGCTTGTTTCTCTTCTCATAGTAACAATAGTGTTTTTCTACACAGTAAAAACAGGTTTTGAAGCCGAAACCTACAAAGACATGGGCGATTTTATAAGCCATGTAAAACCCATCACGCAAATGTCTCTTGATTTCAGCACCAGCCGCATGATGAAGCTCTTTGACGAATCCATGCAGCAGTTTTCTCACTACAATAAGTATAATTTGCTCATAACCACTCAAAACGGCGAGATTGTATGGTCAGATGTTGATATCCTTCCTTCGCAGGCAAGGCCGCACATAATGTCAGCCATAGGAAAGCTTGGTGGCAAAGCGACTATTCACTCATCAAACCTGCTCAGCGGCATATATCCCGGGCGCACAATCACCGTAGGGGAGATTGTGAGCAGTGAATTTGGCAAAGATTCATGGATGATTTTCTGCACCAAAAAAGTGCCCAGTCCTTCGGGACAATATATGAAGCTGCTTCTTGAAATCCTGATAATGGAGCTTGCGGCACTCCTTTTTATGGCAATTTTTCTTTATTTTTTCTCGCGCAATATCACTTCACCCTTGCACAAAATCAATATGGCTCTCAAGACATTTGCCAAAGGTGATTTCAAAAGCAGAGTTGCATATTCTTCCGCAAATGAACTTGGCGAACTGGCTCTCAATGTCAATAACATGGCAGATAGCCTTGAGAATTTTGAGAAAATCCGTTCTTCTTTCATTTCTGATGTGTCGCATGAGTTGCGTACCCCAATGACATCAATCTCAGGTTTTGTGGAGGGTATCATTGACGGCACAATCCCCCCCGAAGAAAGTGACAAATATCTCAAAATCGTTTTGTCAGAGACCAAACGGCTTTCGCGCATTGTAAATGATTTGCTCAAGGTTTCAAGGATTGAAAGCGGCAAGCAGGCACTCACCCGAACTGATTTTGACATATCAGAGCTTTCCAAAATCGTTCTTTTAAATTTTGAGAAAGAAATAACCGACAAAAACATTGATGTATCTTTTGAATTTCAAACCGACAGGTGCATAGTAAATGCCGACAGAGACGCCTACACACAGGTGCTCATCAATCTGATACACAATGCAGTCAAGTTCACTCCTCAAAATGGCTATATTGTTTTAAAAATTGAGGAATCTGATGATAAATGTCTGTTTACAGTGGAAAACAGCGGCCAAGGCATAGACAAAGAAAAGATAAACTTTGTGTGGGAAAGATTTTATAAAACTGATGACTCGCGCAGCTCAGACAAAAGCGGAGTGGGGCTTGGCCTCTATATTGTAAAGCGCATAATAGATGCGCATGATGAAAAAATTACAGTGCAAAGCACACCCGGAAAGTGCACGCGATTCGTTTTCACTATAGCGCTTTCGTAGATTTTTTACATTTTATTCATAATTTCTTAAAAAATATAAATTAAAATATTATCATAGTAGATTTTTTATATTCGGAGGATTTAAAACATGAATGAAAATAATCACAATGGTTTCAACCAATTTGACAACAATGATTCTTTTCAAAACGAACAAAATGTATCAGATGATAAATTTGAGACACTTCCATATAATGATGAGCCAAAGTATATCCCTATAGAAGATGAAACTCCATCTGATTCATATTATATGAACTCCATATATCAGAATCAGAATGACCCGTTTTTTCACACTCAATACAAGGCTCCCAAAAAGAAAAAATACATTTCTGTGCCTGTTGCAATAATTGCACTTGTTGCCACAGCCTTTATTTCCATAACAGGCGGGGCAATGATATACAATCTTGAAGCTTTTGATAAGATTTCGGGCGATGTAGCCTACAAAAACACTCCTCACACCTCAGTTGAGGATAATATCCGCACATCGGAAAAAATAGTTTCAGGCACTCAGACCAAAGTCAACACAATCAACGGTGAAGTTCTCACAACTCCCGAAATTGTTGACAAGGTTGGTCCTGCAGTGGTTGGCATAATCAACAAAACCACCTATGGCAATGCCTATGGATACTATGGTTTCTTTGGCGGTGATGTAAACAAAGAAATCGAGCAATCAAGCGGTTCTGGCGTTATAATAAGCGCCGATGGATACATTGTAACCAACAACCATGTTGTAGAAAATGCCACAAAAATCTCTGTAATTCTCAACACTGGCGAAGAATACGACGGCAAGGTTGTGGGTAAGGATGCTTCCACTGATTTGGCGGTTGTCAAAATTGAAGCTGCAGGGCTCACATTTGCGCAGATGGGCACAAGCTCCAATCTCAGAGTTGGCGAAACAGCCATCGCCATCGGCAACCCTCTCGGTCAGGAATTTGCAGGCACCACAACACAAGGCATCATCAGTGGTCTCAATCGTTCTGTCACCATCGACAATAAGACCATGAACCTCATTCAGACCGATGCTGCCATCAACCCGGGTAATTCAGGCGGTGCACTTGTCAATGAATATGGTCATCTCATAGGCATCAACACTGCCAAGATTTCGTCAAGTACTCTCGAGGGTCTCGGTTTTGCTATTCCCATCGATGAGGCAAAACCCATAATTCAGGAGCTCATCACAAATGGCTATGTCACAGGCCGTCCTGTAATCGGCATTGCAGGCAGAGCTGTTACCAAGGAAGATGCCCAGGCATATAACCTCAAAGTCGGAGTGTATGTGTCGAGCCTCACACCCAATGGCCCTGCGCATATGGCAGGCGTTAAAATAGGAGACATCATCATTGAGTGTGATGGTGAACCTGTTGAAACAGTTGACGATATAAACGAAATCAAAAACAAAAAATCACCTGGCAACGAAATCTCTGTGAAAATATACAGACGCGGTGAATATGTAAATCTCAAGATAATCCTTGGTGAAGAAAACCCGGGAACTGCACAGTAAATTGAAAACTCCCATGACACAACTCGGTGTCATGGGAGTTTTTTTATTACCAGTATTTTTTCCAGTCGGGTTTAAGATAGCGAAGCAAAGCTTCAAGGTAGAAATAGTCGCCATATATTGCACATTCATCAATGCCCTGACCCTGAGGCAGTGCATGGGTTACATGGCAGATGAGGCCATCATAGTCCACTCCGATATCTCCTGTGCAGTTGTCGATGATTGCTTCGAGCATCTGAGCTGATGCGCTTTCAAATATCTTTTTCTGCTGTGCATCATCAGGTAGCATCTTGCACATTTCATTCATGCCGCACACCGATATAGCGCCGGAAGAGCTGTCACGCGGCTGGTCGGAGCCCTGAGTGAAAATATAATCCCAATATGTTATGCAGTCATCAGGCAAGCGGTTGAGCATATAATATGTAATGTCTTTGTGTGTATCCACAAGGCTTTTTTCTTGTGAGTAAGAATATGCAATAGGGAAGCCGTATACACCCCATGAATGACCTCTTGCCCAGCAGGAATCATCAGAGTACCCCTGAAGTGTAAGACCTCTCACGGGAGCGGCAGTCTTGGGGTCAAACTGATAGTGATGGAATGTGGAGGCATCGTCTCTGACCAGATATTTCATTGTTGTCATATTGTGGTCAAGAGCAGCCTGATAATATTCTTCGTTTCCTGTTTCTTTGGCAGCCCAGAAAAGCAGAGGAGCGTTCATGAGAGCGTCCATCATTGTTCTGC
>JAFYUA010000005.1 GCA_017549745.1 Clostridia bacterium
AGACATATCCGCAAGGACATACATACTTTTTCATGGTCAATCATCCTTTCTGGTATTGTTCAATTGATATTATATGGTAAATATCATATATAAATACAGATTATTTGAAATATCTGTTGAGAAGTCCCTCTAAGCCCTTGCCGTGCCTTGCTTCATCGCGCGCCATTTCATGCACGGTGTCATGAATAGCATCGAGGCCGTTTTTCTTAGCGCAGCTTGCGAGGTCAAATTTGCCCTGTGTTGCGCCATATTCACAATCTACTCTCCATTTGAGATTATCTTTGGTGGTAGCTTTCATGTTGGGCTCGAGGTCTTCGCCAAGGAGCTCTGCAAATTTTGCAGCATGCTCTGCTTCTTCATATGCAGCTTTTTCCCAATACAGACCCTCTTCGGGATAACCCTCGCGGTGAGCGATGCGAGCCATGCAAAGATACATGCCCACTTCTGCACATTCACCGTTGAAATTTGCCATGAGCTGCTCAAAGATATATTTTTTATCTTCTTCGGAAATGTCGGGGTTGTTTTTCACTGTTTTGCCATACACGCCGTATTCATGCTCTGCAGCAAGTGCAGCGCCTTCCTGCATCTCTTTGAATTTTTCTGCAGGCACCTTACACACAGGGCATTTTTCGGGAGCAGAGTCGCCCTCGTGAACATAACCGCATACTGAACATACAAATTTTTTCATGATTTTTGTCTCCTTTTAAAATAAAATTTTAGTTTTTACTTTTGCATTCTATGCAGCTTCCGCTGTAGAATATTTCTCTTTTTGTGATGTCGAAACCGTCGAGTCCCGATTCTGCATCCTCATGGATTTTGAAATCGAAAACTCTGTCGCACTCTTCACACCGAAAGTGCCCGTGGTGTCCGATGTCAGCATCATAGCGAATCTGAATGCCGTCTATCGACAGTGCCTTGAAAAGTCCGCTTGATGCAAACAGCTTAACCGAGTTGTACACAGTGGTTCGTGACAGGGTCGGCGCCATCGGCTGAAGGTGCTTGTAGATTTCGTCTACCGTGGGGTGCGACTTTGTGTTTTTGACAAAGTCATATATCATAACCCTTATGATTGACGGCTTGATATTATGCTGAGATAGTATCTTTGCACTATCCATTTGAGCACCTTCTCTCTTACAAAATTGTAATAATTACAACTCTGTAATAATTACAAAATTAATATAACACATAAAATTACATTTGTCAACACTTTTTTCAAAAAAATTACAAAAAAATAGCCGAAGCTTGGTTCGGCTATTCTCCAATCAGTTCTGTCATAGTTTCTACATATATATCACTGTTTATTTTTATGACATCGGCAAATTTCAGCTCGGTGTCCTCCCTCACTGCAACCACTCTGTAGTTCGCAGCTTTGGCAGTGACAACGGCATGGTGCGCATCTTCAAACACAACCACATCTCTTTTTTCAAGTCCAAGCATTTTGGCACACTCGTCATATATCACAGGCTCTCTCTTTGAAGCACCCACATCCTTGCATGTGAGCACAAAATCAAACATATCCTCTGCATTGCATGACTCAAGCGCAGTTTCTATGTGGCTTTTGTCGGTGGCAGTGGCTATGCACATTTTTATGCCCTTTGATTTGGCATAGTGCAAAAACTCAAGCACTCCCGATTTTAGAGTGGAAGAGTCAGCATAAAACTCGCCAATCATTTTTGAAATCTCATCGTATATTTCATCGGTTGCTTTGGAGATTGCATAGGTGGTCTTTAAAAGCTCACAGCATTCTCTTATAGTGTGGCTGCGTATCTGCTCTCTGAGGTCAGGGGCAGGCTCAAAACCGAGCGAGCGCACATATTCTGACGCAAAATTTTCATAAAAGCCCATCGTGTCCAAAAGAGTGCCGTCGGCATCAAAGATGAAGCCCTTGGCAGAGAGAATCCTCTCGGCAAGAGAATATTTGCAGCCGCAAAAATCCTGACGATACATGCCATATTCCTTTGAAAGCTCACACGAGCGTTTGTAGCCGTTTTGCTTTTTGAAATCTGATGTAAGATATTTTACTCCATGCACCTTGCCAAGCTTCTCGCCTATTGCATTGAGCCTTGCGGCGTCTTTCAGAGGACTCACCGACAATGTGGTGGTGAAATAATCAAATCCGTTTGCCGATGCATATCGTGCCGCCTCACCAAGACGGAGCGCATAGCAGGCGGTGCACCTTTCGCCGCCCTCTTTAAGATGCTCCTTGCCTTTGGCAATATGCTCGAATTCCTCGGCTCGATAATCTGCCGCCACAAAGGCTATGGGATTATCCTCACTTGAAAAGCTCTGGCAAAAACGCCTCTGCTCATCACAGCGCTTGATGTATTCTGACTTAGGGAAAATGTTGGGGTTATAATAGAGCACAGTGACGCGAAAACGCTCTCTGAGCATCTCGATAACCGAGCTTGAGCACGGAGCGCAGCAGCTATGGAGCAGCAGAGTGGGTTTGGGATTCGGGCAGTAGTGCTCGTCTATAATAAACGGAAGCTTTTTATTCATTGAAATTGCCTCATTTCAAAATCTTACGGAATGTGGATATATATTTGCTCAGCACTGCAATTATCACCATTTGCAAAGCCATGTTGATTACAGCCGCAGGTGCGCGCATCACAAAAAGCGGACTAAATTCCATCTGCATTATGGGCATGAGCAGATAGGTGGTGAGCGCCATGTTGAGCACCACAATTTGAAAAATCACACACACCATAATCTTGAGCATGGTCTTGAAGCCGCCCCATGATGAAAGATTGTAGAAAAACAGACCATACACAAAGCCATAGAAAAATTCTACCATTGTAATCTGAGGGATGAATGCTCCGCCCACAGGGCTTATGAGAAATGCAATGACATCGGCAAGAGCGCCCACAGTGCCGCCCCAAAACGGGCCAAAGAGCGCCGCAGTGATGAACACAGATATGAACTTAAACGGAATTTTGATGGCACTGCCCACCCTCACCGTGGCATAGATGCCCAAGAGCACAGTGATGGCAATGAGCAGAGCAAGCGCGCAAAGGTCACGCACTGAGCTTATGCGAGCCGATGGCTTCACGCCAAACACCGAGCACAAAAGCCCCAGAAGAAGTGAGAGCAAAAAGATGCGCACAAAAAATGACAAATCCAGAGTAAAATTCCAAAAAGAAGA
>JAFYUA010000059.1 GCA_017549745.1 Clostridia bacterium
ACACAGGAATGAGACCCGGTGAAGCACTGGCACTTAAAAACTGCGATATAGACCTTGAAAACAAAAAGCTCCATATACATAAAACACTCAAAGAGGTAAATAAAAGAGATGGAACCAAGAAAACCAAAGGCAGAATAGCTAAGCTTGGCAAAACAAAAACCAAGACAAGCAAAAGAACAATTCCGTTAAACAGAATTGCTATAGAAATGATAAAGGAACTGCGAGATGAAGCCTACTTCGGCGAGGACTCACCGCTTATATGTGACGAAAAAGGTAACTACACTAACCCCGTAAACTTCCGCAAGAGATTTTATAGAATCTTAGAAAATGCCAAAATAGAAACCAAAGGATTGCACTCACTCAGACACACCTTTGCAACAAATCTTGTAAATGGCATAAAACAACCCGATGGCACAATCAAAGCTTTAACGCCAAAACAAGTAGCAGACCTCCTTGGTCATAGCACCTCGCAGATAACAGAAATGTATTATGTGAAGAAAGATACATCAAGACTAAACGGAATAACAGATGGGTTTGAGATGTGAAACCGAATTTTCGTCCTCGGTTAAAAAATTTTGTTAGAGTTGAATTTTTTTGCGTTTCCATATATCTCTTGAGGTAATTCCAAAGCATTTTTAAAGGCTTTAGAAAACACCTGCGACTTGAACTAGACAAATCTGTAACAGATATTATGGTGGTATGGTATCTCCAGAGAAAATATAAACTTTATAGCGCTCTAAATTTTGATTTTTGAGAACTGATAAGGTGGGGACTTTATATGGCTTGAGTAACCTACATTGCTGTTTATGGTTTCATTCACTAATTGTTCTTGTAAAAATATTTTATCATGGTAGAAACATGTTTGCGCCAATTTTTGGGTGACGCGCCAAAATAACTTTTGAACAATTTGGAAAAATGTGCGGCATCATCAAATCCAACGCGGTTCATTATTTCGATAACGGACAAGTCGGTTTCTTCCAGCAGGCGTTTGGCGGTTTCAAGCTTAAATGTTCGCATATATTTTGCCGGAGTGAGCCCGGTTTTTTCTTTGAAAGTTCTGATAAAATAGTTTGGATGTAGATGGCAAAAATCAGACAAGTCTTTTATTGACAAGTTCTTTTCAATATTGTCCTCTATATACTTTGTGACATTTTTCATCAAACGGGCGTTTTGTTTTGTTAAGGAAATCTGTTCTTTGGTTTGATTTGCGAGGGTGATGTATGTATCAAAAAGCTCAATCAAACATGTTTTTTCACGCAATTTATCCTGAATTTTATTTCCATATATTGCCTTCGAAAACTCATTGAAGACATCGTCTACCTTTTTCTCAACCGCATTGTCGGTAATGTCAATATAATATGGGAGGTTAAGCATAGTGAAGAAGTTTACTGTGTTGGGATACAGATCAAAGTGCATCCAGTATTTACTAAAAGGTGCAGTTTTATCATTGTTATAGTAGTGACTCACTCCCGCAGGAATGTAAAACCATCTTCCAGGTACACCTTCATATTTTTTTCCTTCAATCACCAGCTCGCATCTTCCGCTCTTTATATAATAAAATTTGTTCTGAGCGAATTTTTCGCGACCGAGACTCCAGTCTTCTCCTGCATCGATAGAAAAAAAACCTCCAAGCTGACATACCGGATTAAAATTTCTGAAATGGATATCTTCCATGAATTCCATTATTCTTACCTCTCCGAAAAAGTTAGTTTTTTACAATTATTCGATAATAACTTGTGTTTAAAATTAATTATAGCAGATGTATAATAAACTTGTCAAATAAAAACACAAGTTTTTCAAAAGTGTGCATTGGAGGTTGCTATGATTAGCAAACAAGATATAGTAAAAGCAGCGACAGACCTGGGATTGAAAAAAGGTGATGTGGTTTTAGTGCATTCTTCTTTTAAAAGTCTTGGTCCTGTTCAAAACGGCGCGCAAGATGTTATTGGTGGTTTCAAAGATGTTTTGGGAGAAGAAGGAACGCTTGTTGTGCCAACATTTGTACAAAAGGATTTTGCAAATGCCTATAACACATGGCACATTGATAAGCCTTCTGATACCGGATATCTTACTAACTATTTACGCAAGCTTCCCGAGGCGTACAGGAGCGATCAGGCAACTCATTCCGTTGCGGCGATAGGTAAGCTGGCTTATGAACTGACTAAGAGTCATGGTCACACATCAAAGCGCTTTGGTAATATGGGAGACACCCCGTTTTCAGCTGATTCACCATGGGAAAAGATGTATGATTTAAATGCAAAAGTTGTGCTTCTTGGCGTTAATTTTATGTCGGTCACATTCAGACATTATGCCGAATATCTCTACATCGAAAAATGTCTTGAATCTATTGAGGCTCACCCCGACTACAATGAATTGAAATCCGACCTCGCGTCTCATAACAATCCTGGAGCATGGCCGCATGTGTATAACATGTGGGTTTATGAACAGCTTCTTGAGAAAAATGCAGTAAAAAGATGTCAATGCGGTGACGCAGAGCTTTTGTGTTTTGATTCAAAAGTGTTCGTTGATTTTGTTCTTGATGCGTTAGATGCAGGAGTTAAAGATGTGTATTGGGTGTGCCCCACTCCAGGCATATGGGATGTAAACGAATTTGTTGAATGGAGAAACAAAATGCTCTCCGTTCAAGAGGAAATAAAATGAGTAAAGAAAGGATTTTGATATTATGTTAATAGATATTCACGCTCACGCATATCGTTTTCAGCAAAAGTTTGTGTGTGAATTTTGCAGTGCTGAACAACTTTTTCAAAGATGGGATGAACTCGGCATAGCAAAGGGCGTTGTGCTCCCGATTGTCAATCCTGAAGTGTATTTGCCTCAGTCAAACGAAGACATATTGGAAATGGCAGAAAAATATCCCGATAGAATAATTCCTTTTTGCAATGTTGACCCGCGAAGCATAAAAAACAATGCTTATGCTGATTTCGAGCCTATTTTGCAATACTATAAGGACAGAGGGTGCAAGGGTATTGGAGAGATTATGCCAAAAATGGATTTGTCGGATCCAAAGCTTCAAAATCTCCTCTACTATGCACAAAAGGTTGGTTTGCCTGTCACACTTGATGGCGCCCCCCAAAGAAACATAGGTTTTGGAATCTATGATGATCCGGGACTTCCTCAGCTTGAAATGACACTCATTAGCTTTCCAGAGCTCAAAGTGTTGGGGCATGGACCGTGGTTCTGGGCTGAGCTTGCAAAGCTGGAAACTATCGGAGAAAGAGGCTATTTTTATACATCACGCGGACAACAGGTTGGCAATATGAACCATTCACCAATCAAAGAAGAGGGCGTGGTGCCAAAGCTGCTTCGCAAGTATCCCAATCTTTATGGTGATCTTTCCGATATATCACCATACTATATGCTTTCGAGAGACCCCGAATTTGGCGCAAAATTCCTCGAAGAATTTCAGGACAGAATGTTTTTTGGAACGGATATAGTAAGCCCGACGATGCCGGTGGATATCATAGACATGCTCGATACCTGGCTTTCAGATGGACTTTTGAGCCAGGAGGTTTATGACAAAATAACTCATAAAAATGCCGAGCGCTTCCTTGGATTGAGCTGATATCTTCCATAATGTACCACGAAAAAACAGAGAGATTTATGCTATAATTATTAACATGAACAGGAGAGATGGTAATGAAAAAACTCACAGCAGTAGTAATTGGATATGGTATGAGAGGTCAGGCATATGCACAATATGCCATCGACAACCCCGAAAAGCTTTCAATAGTTGCAGTGGCAGATATTGAAGAGGATCGCCTGGAGCTGGCAAAGAAAAATCACAACATCAGTGATAATATGCTTTTTCGCACTTGGGAGGATATAGTAAAACAGCCTAAGCTCGCTGACTTTGCAATCATAGCAACTCAGGACGATATGCACACTGAGCCTGCCATAAAGTGCATGGAGCTTGGATATGACCTCCTTTTGGAAAAGCCCATGGCGCAAAATGCCAAAGAGTGCAGGGAAATTTATGAAGCAAGCGAAAAATATGGCAGAAAAGTTATCGTGTGCCATGTTCTGAGATTCACTCCGTTCTGGAGAGCCATTAAAGCTATAATTGACAGAGGAGAAATTGGCAGACCTATGTCGATGATACATATGGAAAATGTGGGAATTATGCATCAAAGTCATAGCTTTGTTCGCGGAAACTGGCGCAATAGCGTAGAGTCATCACCCATGATTCTGGCAAAATCGTGTCATGATATGGACATTATGCAATGGGTAATAGGAAAACCCTGCAAAAAGATTCAGTCATTCGGCGAGGTGACATATTTCAACAAGGCTAATCAACCATCGGGTGCGCCTGACCGTTGCACCGACGATTGTCCTTATGCAGAAGAGTGTATTTTTGAGCCTGTACGCTACTATACACAGTGGAAAGAAAACCCCTGGCGCGACACCGTTGCCAACAAGGTTGGTGCAACTGACGAAGAAATCATTGAAGCACTGAAAACAGGACCCTACGGCAGATGCGTATTTGCATGCGACAATGATGTTGTTGATCATCAGGTTGTTAATATGGAGTTTGAGGGTGGATGCACCGCATCATTTACAATGAGTGCTTTTAACAAAGGCGGCAGATTCACTAAAATATTTGGTGACAAGGGTGAAATGGATGCCAATATGGAAACTGATATTATAACAGTTTATAATTTCAAAACCGAAGAAACAAAAGAATATGAGCTTGAAAAAATCGGTGAAACAATCTCCTCCGGCCACGCAGGCGGCGATACAGGCATAATGGAAGACCTTCTGGATTATTTTGGCGAAAACAAAGCATCAGATTCCATTTGCAGTCTTTATACATCATACATGAACCATTTGATGTCTTTTGGCGCAGAGGAATCGAGACTTGCGGACAAGGTTGTTAATCTTGACGATTTTTCTAATAAAATATAAAATTGCAAAACGGAGTTGAGAAACAATGAAAAAACCAAAAATTATTATTTTTGCTCTGGATGGAGTAGGGGCACATATGATTCGTGAGCAGGTTGAAACGGGAAAGCTTCCCGGATTTGCACGTCTTATGAAAAACGGCGTTTTCTTTGATGATATGATGTCTGTTTTTCCGACTATATCGCCCACTTGTTGGCATTCAATCTACACTGGTGCTGTGCCAAAGGTTCACGGTGCAGTTTGTGAAATGATACATCGCCCTGGTGACGAGCCATGGAAATTCGGAACATCATATAGCGAAAAAAATGTTCATGCCGACCGTATGTGGGATGTTATTGCACGAAATGGCGGAAAATCACTCGTAATATCGGCTCTTGGCGCCGGAGCTGATGATTCTTCAATGGTTACCTGTGTAAAAGGTGCCGCAATGTATAATATCACTCCCGATAAAACTGCTGCAGATGTTGATTTATCGGGTGTTCCCCAACAGTATTTTTCGGTCAGATTTGTTGACGATATTCCGCTTTATGCTCATAGCGTTTCAATGCCTCAGGGCGGCTGTAAAAGCGTTGATAACGAAAGTGTTCGTTTTGCTTTCAAAAGAGCAAGCACAGGCCGCAATTTGGTTGATGACAATATAGACCTCGGCGACTGGAAAGTGTTTGATGGGAACTCAGACAACAAAATTGCAGGCGAAAACGTTTTTGAGTTTAAAACAATTACCAACGTACCTCGTTTTAATCCTAATGAAGTGGAAGATTTCACATGGACTTTGATTGTTGAAAAAGATGGCTTGAAAATTGGTGATAATAAAACAAATGCTCAAAACTCCAAAGTAATTAAGCGGCACCAATGGTCTGATGTTATTCAGCGTAAGCTCAGAACCGAAACAGGCGAATATGCCATTTTCAATTTCAGAGCATATTGTGAATTGTTTGATCCTGAAAATAAAACATACAGTATTTACATAACAGCCTCACGAAACCTTCTTAGAGAGGTCGTTCCAAAAAGTAAGGCAGAGGCTATAATGAATATTCCCGAAATTGACTCTGCCTGCTATGGCGATATGGCAACAAATGCCGATAAGTTTATGGAAAGCCTGAAGTTCCAGCTTTCGTGGAGAGAGCAAGTTATAAAATATGCAATAGAAAATGAAGACAACGATCTGATATTCACCTATTTTGGTACCAACGACTCCGTTAACCATTCCGAATTTGCAGTTTACCGCGATAGGGTAAATGTTAATGTTACTAACACAAAGCATTATACTTCCGAAAGAGTGCAATCGGATTATGAACATATTTACAAAATTGTTGATGACCATTTAAGCTGGGTTTTAGATAATGCAACTGATGAAAACACAATCGTTACGGTTTGTGCAGATCATGGTGCAATTGCCACAACCGATGACTATTTCCCTATGGAAATATTAAAAAATGCAGGTCTCACAACCTACAAAAATTATGATTTCAATAAACTCAACTGGCGAAACGAGGGCATTGACTGGACAAAAACCAAGGCATATTGCGTTGGTAGCTGTTATGTTAATGTTAACTTAAAGGGCAGAGAACCCTGTGGCATTGTTGAACCCGAAGATTATGAAAAGGTTGTAAACGAGATAATTGTTGCACTCCATGCTCACGGTTTCACTCATGCAGGCACTCATCCTGGTGAATTTGCATTTGTTGTTCCGGGAAATCAGGCAGGATTTGTGGGCCTTGGCGGAGAGTGTTGTGGCGATGTTGTGTTTGGTCTGAAGGGCGGCGATATCGGAGGCTATTTTGGCGATGTTCATTCTGTTCAGATTCCGTCAGCGAAAAACGACGTGAGTGATATACGCCCGGTGTGTATAATGGCTGGAAAAGGATTTAAAAAAGACCACTTTCTCAAGCGCCCTACAGACATTACAGATATTGCTCCGACGCTTTTGTATGCGGCGGGCTATCCGCAGCCTGAGGATGCAACGGGAGGAGTTGTGTTTGCAGCTCTTGATAATAAAAACAAGTAATTTTGGAGGGGACATATTTGCTTACAGCGGAAAAAAACTATGATTTCAGAAAAAGAATGCTTGAAATCCACGAAAAAAATATCCGTAATTATGATATAAAACCAGAATCGGACTGTTTTGATATATGTGATAATGTTGGATTTTATGTTGACGAAAATGCTGATGATGTTGTTCTCACTGCAGCCCGCGATTTTGTTGACTATATGTTCACATCGCAAAATGTTTCTCTTGCTCTTAAAAAGGGAAAAGCAAAGCTTCCTTGCATAAATCTGAGACTTGCATCAGACGCAGGTTTCGATCTCAAGGATGCTGCAGGTTACAGAGGATTTTGCATAGTCATAAACAAAGACGGCGTTTTTGTCTATGGTAATGATAGTCGCGGCATTGCACAGGGGGTATATTATCTTGAAGACATTATGACAATGAAAAAAGCACCCTATCTCAAATTCGGCACCACATATCTCAAAAGTGCGTTTTCGCCTCAGATGGTTCATTCGGGATATGCCCTTGACGAGTATCCAAACGAGCATCTTTCGGCAATTGCTCACGAGGGACGCGACGCGATCCTCATTTTTACACATGGGGCAAATGTGTCTCCAAGAGGCTATATGGATTTTAACGAGCTTATATACAGAGCTTCAAAATACGGACTTGATGTGTATGCCTATAGCTACATCAAAAGCAAAATGCATCCTGGTGATTTGGGTGCGGACGAATATTATGAATCAACATATGGTGAACTTTTCAAAAAATGCCCCAAACTAAAAGGCGTGTTTTTAGTTGGAGAGTCGGTGTCGTTTCCGAGCAAAGACCCGCATGTGTACTATGGTGCGCGTGATTTGAAAAGCGGCGAAATCCCAACAGACAAGCCCGACCCGGGCTGGTATCCGTGCATGGACTATCCTGAGTGGATAAACATGGTAAAAAAACATATTTGCAAGTACAACCCTGATGCAGACATAATTTTTTGTTCCTACAACTGGTCGAAACAGCCTGAAGAAGAAAGAGTAAAGCTCATAAACTCCCTTCCTAAAGATATTACACTGCTTGCAATGTTTGGCGTGAATTATGATTTTGAAATCGGCGGTGCCAAATATACAAGCCACGACTATTCAATTTCACATGCAGGTTATAGTGCATATTTTGAAAGCGAAGCAAGGGCTGCAAAAGAAAACGGAATCAGGCTTTATTCGATGACAAATTCAGGCGGGCTTACCTGGGATTTTGGAGTTGTTCCATATTTGCCGTTCCCTCAGCAATGGCTCAAACGTTACCGACTGATGCTTGAAGCTCATGACAAATGGGACCTTAGCGGAATCATGGAATGTCATCACTACGGATTGTTCCCGTCATTTATCAGTAAGCTTTCCAAATTTGCATATTTTGAGCCTCGAATGGATATGGACATGGTTCTGGGAAATCTTTTGAAAAGTGAATTTGGCAGTGATTGCTATGACACAGTTAACAAGGCACTAAACTCATGGAGCGATGCAATAAATCATTACATACCCATAAATGCCGACCAATATGGCGCATTTCGCGTTGGACCGTCATATCCGTTCTGTTATATAAAAAAAGTTGATATTCCCGATTTGCCTCATGCTTTGTGGGGTAACAAAATTTGCCTTTCGAACTATATTGATCAGGATGACGGCACTCATGTAGTTCCTCTTACTTCAATTTCATTACCAAACGAAATTGCTTCGCTGGCGAAAATGAAACAAGGCTTTCTTGACGGATTGGAAATGCTGAAAAGCATTGATAAACCTAATGATAAGCTATTGATGCTTATAAATCTGGGTGAATTTATATATCGCTCAACAATAACAGGCATAAACGCAAAACACTGGTGCATTTTGAAAAACAAAACAAAATCCGAAACATCTAAAGCCAATATGAAAAAGCTCTTTGATGAGATGGAAGCTCTTCTTTGCGAAGAACGAGAAAATGCAAGGCTTACTATTCCTCTTGTTCAGAAAGATTCTCGTCTGGGCTGGGAGCCGTCGATGGAATATATGACCGACGAAGAGCATCTTTTGTGGAAAATAAAGCAGATAGATTATGTTATTGATGCAGAGCTTAAAAACAGCAGAACAAATCTTGATGTTTCATAATGCCATACAAAACATATTCTCTTGGTTTGGAATAAGATAAAAAGTAAATATTTTACGACATAAGCTTGACGCAGGCATAAAAGGGTGTCGAACATTGTCGGAAATATGGAATCACATAGTAAAGGATGGTTTATAATGAAAAATTTATTACTTATAGGTGATTCAATCCGCATGGGGTATGATAAATCTGTTAAAAAAACACTTGAAGGAAAAGTTAATGTTATTTTCCCTGAGGAAAACTGTCGTTTTGCCTCGTATGTTTTAAGATATTTTCACGAATATTTAAAAGATATAAATGGCGAGGACATAGATGTTGTCCATTGGAATGCAGGGCTTTGGGATTGCTTAAGATTATTTGAAGAGGAGCCTCACACTCCCATAGATATATATGCATATTACATAGAGAGAATATGTATTAGAATTAAAAAGATATGTCCGAATGCTCATGTAATATTTGCAACTTCTACAAAGGTTCTTTCTGAAAAAATGGGCAAAGATTTTAAACGATACAATGAAGAAATTGAAAAATATAACAAAGCTGCTGTAAAAATTGTAAAAAAATATGGATTTAAGGTTAATGATTTATATGCTCTTTCCGTAACACTTTCCGAAGATGTTCATTCTGATGCAGTACATTATTATACGAGTGCAGGAACAGAGGCTTTTACCAATCAGGTACTTTCCTTTGTTGCACCAGAGCTTGGCATAAATGAGCAGCTTGAATATCGCGAAGAAATGTACACAGATAAACCGATTGGCATCTAGAATATAAAGTCTTTATAAACTAAAAAGTGTCAGGCTTGTATAATGAACAGATGTGAAAAAGTGATAATTAGAGAGGACGGGAAATATGAAATTTGAAAATTATGATAGAATTGTTTTTGCCGGAGACTCAGTAACAGACATGGATAGTGAAAATCCGGTAGGCGAAGGTCTTTTTGAAAATGTCGGAAGAGGATATGTTCGGGTGCTTGAAAGTATGTTTGCTGCATATTATCCTGAAATTTTTTTGAGAATCACAAATTCCGGCATTTCAGGAAACACAAGCAGAGATTTGCTTGCAAGGTTTGACCGAGATGTTGTTGAATTGAAGCCGGATTGGGTTTCTATTTGTATAGGAATTAATGATGTCTGGAGACAGTTTGACTCTCCTGCTATCGTAGACAGTCATGTTTTGCCTGAGGAATATGAGGCAAATGTTGAAGAAATGATAGTGAGAGTTAAGGATAAAGTTAAAGGTGTATTTATATTATCTCCATACATTATGGAACCCAATAAAGAAGACGTGATGCGTAAAAGAATGAATGAATATGTTGCAATCAGCAAAAAACTTGCACAAAAGCATAAATGCATATTTGTGGATTTTCAAAAGATGTATGAAGATTATTGCAAAATAAGACATTCGAGTTACATAGCTTGGGATAGAATTCATCCAAATCAAGTGGGAGCTACATTAATGGCAAGAGAATTTTTAAAATATTGCGATTTTGATTACAACCACGATAAATAATACACTTCTGACCATGACTTAATACGAACCTGGTAGAAAATGTCGGATATATATGAAAGGAGAAAAGACGATGAAGAATTTTTGGGCAAAAAACACTGCAATACTTCTTACATTCGCACTTGTGGTTATGACATCGTTTTCAGCCTTTGCAGGCAATTCATATCAATTGATGGATTATGCAGACATGACGATTGGCGAAACTGCAACAGCATATCTTGACATGATGGGAATTGCTGACATATGCGATGGCGCGCAATCGGTAACAAGAGGCTATGCAGTGAGCACAATTGTTCGTGCAATGGGGCTGGAGGCCATAGCAATAGGCGGTAATTCCATCTATACATATGAGGAAAAGATGGCAGATGTGGGGCATAAGGCGGGAATTCTTTCCGGAAACACGCCTTCACAGTGGGCACTTGAATCACCCGTCACATACGAACAGCTATGCAAAATGCTTGTTGTGGCTCTTGGCTACGGAAGCATTATAACGGGCGACAATGCATTTCCGGCATTGTATATTTCACAGGCTTCAAAGCTTGGCATTACCAAATACATCGGTAATTTCAATTCCTCTGAGGTTAAGTCTGAAGATTTTGTCGTTATGATGTATCAGGCGATGCATACAAAAGCCCTTGAAATTGTCGGAGTTTCAGATGACAGTCTCATCTATTCACACGCTGATGAACGTACACTTGAATCATTGTTTTTACAATCACAAAATCTTGTTAAAAAAACAGGTATAGTAGACAGCGACTATTACACTTGTGCTAATTCATTATATCCGTGTGCAATTTCTCAGATTTGCATTGACGGGATTATGTATAACTGTGACAGTGCGCAGTGCAATGATTTGGTCGGAATGGAAGTCGAATTTGTATACACCGATTCACCTTCGCTTCGTTCAAGAACAATAAAAGGAATCCGTCCGTATGAAAGCAATAAGGTTGTCACATTCAACCGCAATCAGGATGCTGAATGTAAAAACGGCAAGGTGCATTACCTTGAATCAGACGAAAAAGAAAAAAGTCTCAAGCTTTCGGACGGTATGGTTCTGATTTATAACAATCAGATTTGCTCATCCTACAATCTTTCAGATATTGATTTTTCCAAATGCTATGTAAAACTCATAGACAACAATGACGACAACACCTACGATGTGATGTTTGTTAAAGAGTCTCAAAGCGTTATTGTGAGCCATGTTAAAGACGAGAAAATATACATTAAGCTTGGCGATGTTCACTCTAAAAAAGTTATTGATTTGTCCGACACAGATGAAATAAGCCTTATCATGCACAAGGTTTCGGGCGAAGCAATCACTCTTGAAGATATTGGCGCTGACAGTCCTGTATCTGTTGTGGCAGATAAGGATTTTTCGCACATTGAGATTATACTTCTTGAAGATAAAAAAGAGGGGAGCTTTGAAGAGCTAAATTCACAAAACCATACGGTAATAGCTGATGGTAAGGAATATGGTCTTAAAATATCAGATTCGGAATTCTCACTTGGCAAATCATATCGCTTTTTGTCCAACGAGTATGATGAGATTTTTTATATTGAACCCATTCCTGATGACTGTTCATATATTGTTGACAAAAGCTATACCAGCGGAGGTCTTGAGACGGATGCAAAGTTGAAAGTATATGATTCTGAGCTTGGACTTTGTGTATATACCATAGCAGACCGCCTAAGTGTTGATGGAGTGACCTACAGCAATCTGACAGAGGCAATGTCTGCAATTAAAACATCTACACTCGGTTATGTCAACTTTGATGCAGAGGGCAGAGTCAAAAGTATAAAATATCTCGATTCTTATGCTTCAGGCGGCCAGCGTACATATTGTGAATTTGCCTGCGGCTTTAATGACATGAGTCACAACACTCTCATGCCGTTTCGCTATGACGAACAAACAAAATTCTTCTATGTGCCTGTTGACAATGACGATGACGATTTTGGATTTATTGTTCCGCTAAAAGACGGCAATGATTATCAGACGGAAGCATTTGAATTAAATGAAGCAACAGGTTGTGCAGGAGCAGTTGTTGTTAAACTGGACACCGATGTTCGCGAAAGCACCCAGCTTACACATCGCTCCGATATTGCAATCATAAAATCAATTTCACATATAATTGATGTTGATTTGCAAGGGGTATATAAAATAGAAGCCTATCACGAAGGCGTGTTGGAAACCTTTTATAGCGGTCACTATCCAGATGTGTTCGCGGTGTGCGCAGGACTCAAAGCGGGCGATGTGATAAGCTATGTTGAAAACTATAACAATGAAATCGTGAGGATATCATCCCTTCGTTCAATGAGCGAGCTGAACCATTATTTCCTTGATGGATTTGGCAGTGTGAATGAGCAGTTTTTTGGTCAGGTTATCGTTTTGGACAAAAATGTTTTGACCAACAACTCTAAATATCTGATGCACCAGATGAGCGTCAGCACAACCTCTGATTATAACAACCTTATCCATTTCAATGTGTGGGCATATGCTGACAATCCCAAAGATGCTTCATGTGAGTTTGCCGATTGGTATCGTTATAACAAAGCGACCAAAGAGGTGTCGCAAGTTTCGGTTGACGACATTATGACATATGAAAATTCAGGATCGGATGCCACAAAAATCTTCGTGCAAAGAGCAAGCTCCGAACTTAAAATGATCGTCGTTGTAGAAGACAGATAGGAGGCGGACCATGTTTAAAAAAGCTTTAAGTACACTTCTGTGCATAATAATGGTCACCTCTCTCTTGCCTGTTGTGAGCTTTGCCTCACCCGAGCATAGCTACCCCGTTATTGAACCTGTTGTCGATACCTACATAAGAAACAATGGCAACGACACCTACACCAACTTTTCGCAAGAGGAAAGAATGGTTGTTCATGGTGTTGAGGGTCACAAGCATAACGACCGTATTGCGTTTTTGGAATTTGACATTTCGAACTATTCACAACATGTATCAAATGCACGCAAAATCACTTTCGTCATTACAGGTCACTGGGATGCAGGCAGTGACGAAACCGACAATCGCTTTGCTGTTATTCCGCTGACAGGAATTTTTAAAGACATCGATCTTTCAAGCTTCACCTATGCCGATGCAGCGAGCATAAAGGATGGCGGTGTGAGCCTGCTCGAATATGGCGATGACATGATAACAAACGGTTCTCTTATCCAATATCCCGCCCGAGAGCTCACCTCAACCTATGTTGACCTTACCGAATATTGCAAGCAACAGACCGATGGCAAGATTATGCTTATGGTAAAATCAACAAAAGGCGCATACAGCTTTCTTCCGATGGAAGACGGCGGATTGGGTCAGCGTCCGTCTCTCATAATAGAGGGTGACTATACCGACACTCAGAATTCAGTGTTCAATGCTGCTGAGGCAATCAGGGCAGAGTTTGACAACCTAAGCATAACTTCCAATATCACTCTCCCCACAGAGTATGATGATTGTGAGGTTGAGTGGGAAAGCCTAATCCCCGAGAGCCTTGCATCCGACGGCACGATAGTAAGGAGACCGCTATATAACGAGCCGGTTGCAAAATGCAAATTTGTTTGCACAATTTCTTCCAAAACCTTAAATCAGATATTCGAAACACGCACCATAACAATCAATTTGTTGAACGAAGCAGAAACTCTTTCAACTGTTTCGTCGGGCGAAAATTCGGTAGAATATGACTTCTCGGATTTCAGGGCAGAAGACGGCAAAAATATTTTGCTGAAAATTCCTCTTTCGGCATATGAGCATGGCACTGAAGTTTCGGTCAGCCACGGCTCCGACTATCTTTGTGATTATGTGTATGATGGCATAAAAACCGAATTGATTCTTGATGTAACATC
>JAFYUA010000060.1 GCA_017549745.1 Clostridia bacterium
AAATTGTAGCTTTCCAGAGTTTTGATGAAGCCCAGCACATGCTTTGATGATATGCCCGCCTCTTCGGGGGTGGAGTTTTTAAAATACATCTTATTTCTCCTTTATAGGTTCGAAAGGTCATAAGAAGTGAGATATTCTTTGGTGTTATTCACCATTTCTTTAAATAGCTCTTTGGCTTCGTCCATAGAGCAGGTCACAAGCGGATCGTTGGCAAAAACATTAAAAATCTTGTGGGTGTCTCTCTCGGCAATGGCGCTGTTGAGAGCTTCCTGCGATGCACATATTCTTGCAACGAGAGCATAGATTTCTTCGGGGATATTGCCTGCCATCACGGGAGTCACCTTGTCAGAGCGGAACACGGCGTTTGTTTCAACCACAGCGCCGATCGGCAGATTGGGTATCTGACCCATGTTGGGCATGTTCACATTTGTCACAAGCTCGCTAAGACCCAGAAGTGCTCTCATCTGAGCTACGCCCTCTTCGCCTGTGCAATCGATTTTGAGTTCTTCTTTGCCTGAGCGCAGGTCTTCGCTCTTTTGGAGGCGTTTTTTAAGATTATTTTTTCTCCACTCCACAGTTGTGAGACCAAATTTCCATTCGCGCACTGTTTCGGGGTCTTTGAGATACCATTTGCCCTCACAAAATTCTGCCAGATGTCTGTCGCCTGCAGCGGCAATGTAGCCATATTTTCTGAAAAGGTCAAGCTTTACTCTCTGAGCACATTCAAACATATTGTTCATCCAGTTGGTGTCGAGATTGTCGGTGTAGCCCTCTTCAAAATATTTGTCGGCAAATTCGCGGTACACGGGGAACAAGTCCATGTTTTTGTAGTTGGCTTCGGTGAGCCATGTGAAGTGATTTACTGCCACGGGGTTAACCTTTATTTCGCTTCGGTCAACATCTTTGATGCCGCAAATCGATTCAAGAGCCTGCGCCAGCACCTTCTGAGTGCCAAACACTTCGTGGCAGCAGCCAAAGGCTTTGATTTCGGGGAACACTCTGTAGAGTGTGCGCACACAAAGTGTCATGGGGTTGGTGTAGTTGATAACCCATGCATTGGGGCAATATTTTTTGATGTTTTCACCAATTTCTTCAAACATGGGCACTGTGCGCATAGCTCTCACTATGCCACCGGGGCCCGATGTGTCACCTACCGACTGATATATGCCATACTTTTCGGGAGTGTGCACATCTGATTCCATCTCGTCAAATGTGCCGGGAAGAATGGATATAACTACAAAATCCGCACCTGTGAGAGCTTCGCTTGCTGTTTTTGCAGCGTGATAGTTCCACACTGATTTTGCATCGGGCAGAGTGTTGTATTTGTTGCCGATGATTTCATTGTGCATGGCAGCTTCATAGTCGATGTCATAAAGATACACCTCGCCCGACATATCGTCTGCCGATGCAAGGTCACTCATGAGCCCCCAAGCCCAACCTCTTGAGCCGCCACCTATGTATGCAATTTTTACATTTTCTGCTTTATTTCCGTTGTAATTCATTGTTTACCCCTCCTGGAATAATTATTAACGACATTATAATCTCAAAATATGTGGTATTTCCATTAATTTTTTGTCGTATTCCCAAAAAACACGAAATAATGGTTGATTATTGGAGGATGTGGTTGTATAATTGAATTGGTGATGCATATGAAAAGCAATGTTAATGTAGAAAGAATTGTTTACACTTCTCCCACAAAAATGCCCAACATGGACTCTCATGAAAAACATGAACTTTACTACCTTGAGAGGGGCAAGGCAAAATATTTTATTGAAAACGAAATCTATCAGCTTGAAGCGGGCGACATGGTTTTTGTGCCCAAGGGTACTTTTCACAGAAACAACAGTGAAGATGGAAAAGGCGGGGTAGAAAGATTGCTTTTTGTGTTTGGTGATAGCTTTCTTGGTCCCGATGCCGAAAAATATATCGAAGAGATGGCTCAATATAAGCACATTCGCGTAAACAAAGAAACTCTCCATAAGTTCAAAGAAATCTTTGCAAAAATCGAAACCGAAGACAAAAAGCGCGACCCTGATTACCGCGAGCTCGAAAGACTATATCTCATGGAGCTGCTCATTCTCATATCACGCCATCGTATCAAAGATGCTCCCACCACTCTCAAACCAACTCACCACATAATTCAGGACGCTGCCAAATACATCAGCGAAAACTATGCCTCCGAGCTCACCTTGCAATCACTTTCTGAGATTTTTGCCATGAGCCCCGGGCACTTTTCAAAGCAGTTCAAAAAAATAACAGGCGTAGGGCTCAATGAATACATCAACATCGCCCGCATATCGGCAGCTGAGCAAATGCTTGCCAAGACCGATATGTCCATCACTGCCATAGCCAGAGAGTGCGGATTTAATGACAGCAACTATTTTGCCGCAGTGTTTAAAAGACTCAAGGGCATCACTCCTAAAAAATTTTCCATGATTTCGGTGAAAAGCTGAAATAAATTGCAAAAAACACTTGATTTTTTCCAATATCTGTGATATTATATGTAATGTAAATATTGTCATTGTAATTAGAGTGGGTTCTGAAACCCACTCTTTTGCATTAGTTATGACCTTTTTGGAAAGGAATGATGAAATGGCAGGCAAAAAAGTTACCGACACGGTTTTTGACCTTGCAA
>JAFYUA010000061.1 GCA_017549745.1 Clostridia bacterium
CATTTCAATGCTCTTGATGAAGATTTCAAGCTTCGTATTTCTCTTGAGCTCTACCTCAAGCGTCTCATCGTAGGCGGTCTTGAGAGAGTGTATGAAATAGGCAGAGTATTTCGCAACGAGGGTCTCGACACCCGCCACAATCCCGAATTTACTCTCATGGAACTCTATCAGGCCTACACCGACTATCACGGCATGATGGACCTCACCGAAAACCTCTACCGCCATGTGGCAAACGAGGTGCTCGGCACCACAAAGATTGTGTATAACGGCATCGAAATGGATCTGGGCAAGCCGTTTGAGCGCATCACCATGGTAGACGCAGTCAAGAAATATGCAGGAGTTGATTTTAACCAAATAAACACTGTCGAAGAGGCTCGCGCTGCTGCCAAAGAGCACCATGTGGAATATGAGGAGCACCACAAAAAAGGTGACATTCTCAACCTCTTCTTTGAAGATTATGTTGAAGAACACCTCATTCAGCCCACATTTGTTATGGACCATCCTGTTGAGATTTCGCCTCTCACCAAAAAGAAACCCGGCAACCCCGATTATGTAGAGCGCTTTGAGTTCTTCATGAACGGTTGGGAGATGGCAAATGCATATTCTGAACTCAATGACCCCATTGACCAGCGTGAACGCTTCAAAGCTCAGGAAGCTCTCCTTGCTCTTGGCGACGAAGAAGCCAACACCACCGATGAAGACTTCATGCATGCTCTCGAAATTGGTATGCCACCCACGGGCGGCATTGGCTTTGGCATAGACCGTATGTGCATGCTTCTTACCGATTCGGCAGCTATCCGCGATGTGCTTTTGTTCCCTACAATGAAGCCACTCGCCGACAAATAAGTTTGCTTCAGCAAACGCAATGAGTCGAAAGCGAGCAATAAGGCACACGGGTGTGCCGCGAGTGCGCGAGTGCTTTTGCATGCGCAATGAGCAAAGCTTCCATTATATAAATCAAGCTTTGCGAATGTAGTCGCTGAAGCCACTCGCCGACAAATAATTAAGTAAAGTCTTGCAAAACTTAGCTTTTGCAAGACTTTTTTTGCGCTCAGAAATGCACCATATAAATAAAAGAACATCCCATAGAATGTTCTTATTGTTTCACTATATTTATAATGTGTTTTTTCTTGCGTTTGGCATATTCATACGCTGTTTTTGTTCCGCTTTTTGGTTGATAATCGAATAAATCGTGTCTGCTGCTTTTTCTTTTTGGCGGAGCATAATCCTCTTTGTAATATACAACACAAAAATCACTTTGGTCAATCATGTCACAGTTGCGTTCAATATACACAGCCTTGACACTGCCGATAGCACGCTCTGAATAGTATGTTTCGTCACAGGTCTGCAACAGATATTTTTCGTAATCGTCGCTTATGTGCCGATACTCAGCTCGGATATAGATGCGGCGCAGATTCGGATAGCTTTCTTTAAGCTTGCCAACCACCTCGCGGCACAGCGGTCAAACTCGCTTTTGCTGCCAAACAAAAAAACACTCACTTTGTTGCAGATGATCAAATCTTCAATGATTTTGTATAGTCTTTCCCGCAGTTGCTCCGTGTCTGCTATCTTCCTGTGCCCGAAGAAACAACAG
>JAFYUA010000006.1 GCA_017549745.1 Clostridia bacterium
CATCACAGCCGTTGTGAGCACCATGACCACAAGAAGCCTGCCCCCTCAGAGCTATGCTTACTATATCATAGCTCGCGAAAATGCAGAAACACTTGCCCCCATTTATATGAGCGTTGATAAGGTTGAAGATGGATTCATCTACAGTCAGGACGGCAACTATGAAGTAAGCTTTGAAAATGCAGAAGTTGGCATGTACAGAACCAAGAACATAGTGAAAGCCGAAGAGCTCACAAAAGGCAGTGACATATTCGTCTATGACGATATCATGACAATGAGCATTCCTGCTTTGGTTAATCCCACAAAGATTGTAATCATGAATATAGCTCAGCAAACAACCGAAATTAACAAAGCCGAAGCTTTAAGCGAAGAGGGAATACTCCTTGGCACAGACAAAGGCCTTGAACTTGACAGAGAAGTTACAAGAGCAGAAGCTGTGACTCTTATTCAGAGAACAACTGCATCTGACAAAAAGGTGTATGTTTCTTCTTTTGATGATGTTGCCGAAACTCATTGGGCATATTCAACCATAAGTTGGGCTGTTGAATCGAAAATCGTTCAGGGTGTTGGTGACAACAAATTTGAACCTGACAAAGCAGTTACTGCTAAAGAACTTGATATGATGCTTTTGAATGCACAGGGCGAAGAAATTGAATTCGACAATGCATTTTCTGCTGCAATCGAAAAAGGGCTTGTGACCGAAGATGATGGTATTGCAGAAGATGATGTGCTTACAAGAGACGCTGTTGCAAAGATGATTTACAACTATTATATCGGCTGATATGCTGCTTTTCAAAAAAGACCTCTTTGTGGTCTTTTTTGTGTTATATGTTTATTTCCGTCTCTTTTATCATAAAAAAAGAATCTTGTTTAAATAAATAAGATGATATATAATTGAAACAGGCGGTGATAAAAAATGAAAATATTAAATTTTGGCTCGTGCAATATCGATTATGTATATTCGCTCGAACACATTGTCGAAATCGGTGAAACCCAGACTTCACACAAACTCGAGATTTTTCCTGGTGGAAAGGGTCTTAACCAGTCGATAGCAGCAGCTAAGGCTGGTGCCGTGATTTGTCATGCGGGTTGTGTGGGAAGCGACAGTGATTTGCTCACTAATATATTAACTGACAATGGTGTTGATATTTCCTACATCACCAAAACATCCGAAAAAAATGGTCATGCCATCATTCAGGTGAGCAAGCATGGCGAAAATTCCATATTCCTTTATCCTGGTTCAAATGACATGGTGTCAAAGGAGTATATAGATTCTGTGCTTGAAAGCTTTGGCAAGGGTGACATCATTCTTTTGCATACTGATTTGTCGGTGGAGGAAATCAGTAATTGTATGGGTTATGAAAACAAAAGCTTTTTCAGAAAAATATTCAAAGAAAAGTATGGCAAAAACCCTTTGGAATTCAGGAAAAAAGGAGTAGAATAATCATGACAAATGAACGCCGACTGCAAAATCTATCAGTGCCCAATGGCAGAATTGATGTGGTTTTGGACACTGATGCATACAATGAGATTGATGACCAGTTTGCGATTGCATATTTGCTTAAATCAAAAGACAAGCTCACCACCAAAGCTTTGTATGCTGCACCGTTTTTAAATGACAAATCAATAAGCCCTGAAGATGGTATGAACAGAAGCTATGATGAAATCATTAAGATTTTGTCTCTGATGGGCGAAAATGCAGAGGTATATAGAGGCAGTGTCAGATATCTCGATGATGAGACCACTCCCGTCATTTCCGATGCAGCCAGAGACCTCGCTCATAGGGCAGAGGCTTATTCGCCCGAAAATCCGCTTTATGTGGTAGCCATAGGAGCAATCACTAATGTTGCATCTGCCATACTTCTCAATCCCAAAGTGGCAGAAAACACGGTTGTAGTGTGGCTTGGCGGTCATGCTCTTCATTATCACCACACCCAAGAATTCAACATGCGTCAGGATGTTGCAGCAGCAAGAGTTGTGATGGGAAGCGGAGTTCCTTTTGTTCAGCTTCCGTGCATGGGTGTAGTGAGCAGCTTCACCGTTTCAAAACCCGAGCTGGAATTTTGGCTCAAAGGCAAAAATGACCTTGCCAATTATCTTGCCCAAAACACTATAAAAGAAGCCGATAGCTATGCTCAAGGCATGGCGTGGACTCGCGTGATTTGGGATGTCACCGCAGTTGCTTGGCTTTTAAATGATGAAGAAAGGTTTATGGAATCACGGGTAATAACCACCCCTGTGCCCACATATGATAATTTTTATGCTACAGATTATAACGGATATCCCATGAGATATGTGTATAATATCAATCGTGACAATCTTATGACCGATTTGTTTCAGAAGATAGCCGAAATATAAATACAAAAAACAACTAAAAGCACGCAAAAATCAACATCGCATTGACATCGCCAAATTGGTATGTTAAAATTTGAAAAAACAATCAAAATGGGGATGTATACTATGGATTTTAAAAATATACCGATAAATGCGCAGCCTGCCTATACCTGGCTGTGGAACACAACTGTAACGCGCGATGGTATAAAGCATCGTATAGATGAAATGTATAGCCTTGGTATACGCGCTTTTTATGTGCTTGGCGAACCAGAAAATTTCAGACCTATGAGAAGACGCACCCATCTTTCTCCTGAATATCTCAGTGATGAATATATCGAGCTGGTTAAATATGCTTTCGAATATGCCAAAGAAAAAGGCATGTACACTTGGTTGTACAACGAGGGCGGCTTTCCGTCGGGCATGGTGTGCGGGCAGATTCGTTGCGCTCATCCCGAGCTTGCAATGAAAAACATTGAAGTGTGCTCCTTTGTGCAAAAGAAAAACACTCCTGTTTCGTTGGCTGAAAATGTCATTGCCGCCTACGATGGTGAGTGTCGGGTAGTTAACGGAGATGTTTTTGCAACAGATACCATTCTTACATTGTATTGTGCCAATAATGAAATTAATAATGTCATACAAACTGATAACGCATCTGCGCGAAATACAGAAATTTTCATTGAGTTAACTCACGAAAAACTCAAAAAACACTTTGGCGATGCCATGGGCACCGACATAAAACTGATGTTTGACGATGAAGCTTGCATGGGCACATGGACAGATGGTCTCGAAAAGATATTTTTAGATAAATACGGCTATGACATTGCCGACTATATGCCTTGCATATTTGGTGGCAAAGAACCCACCACCGAAAGCGAACATAGAGCAAGCAGTGATTATTATATGCTTTGCGGTGACCTTGTGCGTGACAATTATTTTGCCCCCATGAAAAAATGGCTCAATTCACACAATATGCTCTCTGTTGGACATCTTGACAATGACCACAATGAAAACTTCTGCCTTACCAACCGTTACGGCAACGCAATCAAAACACTGAGAGAATTCGATATACCAGGCATAGATGTAATATGGAATCAGATAACCTATCCCAAGCACGGCTATCGCCAGAGTGGAATTATGGAGTTTTTCCCTCGCTGGGTTTCATCTGCCGCACGCCAGTGCGGTCATAGCATGTGCCTGAGCGAAAGTCTTGCAGTATATGGTGCACATGTGGACCCTGAGCTTATGCGATATGTGGTTAATTATCAGGCAGTGAGAGGCGTGAGCCTTTTTAACTTCATGGTCATGTCCTATGACCGCACCACCCCTATGGTTCATCAGTATCGCCCCAATTTTGTTGGCGACAATCTGTGCATGGAGCATCTCAAGGAAATAAATGATTACACTGCCCGTATTTCATATATTCTTCAAAGCTCTAAGGCAGACATCAAAACTGCCTTGTATTATCCTGCGCGCACAATTTGTTCAAGAGGCGAAGCTGGCAAATCAGCCGCCGAGGATTTTAAAAATATCGGTGAAATACTTGAGCGTGAGGGCGTATCCTTTGATATAATCGACGAAGACATCGTGTCTGCCTCAAAGCTTGAAAATTCATGTCTTGTATATAATGACATAGTGTACGAAAATGTTTTCACTCCTGTGTGCACTTATGAGCACGAAGCTGTGAAAGATATTCTGTCATGCACAGGGGCGCTAATTGAGCCTTGCATATCCCGCAAAAACTCTTTTCTTCTTGCAAGAAAAGTCCTTTTTGATAATGGCGACGAGGGATTTCTTATTTGCAACACATCAGGCAAACAAGTGCGCGATGTTGTGCAAATTCCGTGCACCAAACCTGTGTACCGCATTGATTTAGCCAATGGCGAAATATATATTCCCGACCACACCGCCAAATCCGATATCACAGCTGTGCCGCTTGAACTGGGCAGGGGTGAAGCAGTATTTTTGCTCTTTAGTGGCAGAGATATCAAAGCTTGCATTCCTGCGCAAAAACAATATGTCTGCACTCTTACTGATTTTGAATCATATGTGTCCAGAGAGTACAAAATCGGCAATGACCAAGCCATAACAAACACATATTATTCACATGGCAAAATCCAAAACGGACTGTATAAGTGGCCATCCGATTTTTCAGGTGAAGTCACATATACTCACTTCCTTGCAAATCTCACACCTGGCACCTACGAGCTCGACTTGGGAAAGGTCAGCTGTGTTGCCACTGTGTATATCGATGGCGCTGAGGTTGGCAAGACCTCTATGCCCCCCTATGCAGTGCAATTCGAGCTTCATTCGCCCTGTGCGCAGCTTGCGATTGCCGTGTCAAACACATGCGCCAATGAGTGCGTGAGAACTGATTATTTTTCTTTGAGCGACCCTGCCGATGTGGGCCCGTATCATGAAAAAATGAACCTTGAAGAAAAGGCATTTTCATCGGGCGGATTGCATGGACCTGTTATTCTTAAGCGTATTATCAATTAATAGCTGGAAACAAGATGCTTTGTTGATGATAAACTTTATATACGCCGTAATAAATTAAAATACTAAAACGAAAGTGAGAAGATAATAATGCCATTAGTAGATATGTCTGTTGAAAAGCTGTTTGAATATGAGGGAATTTCTCCGTGTCCTAATGATATAGATGAATATTGGGACACAGCTCTTGCCGAAATGGATGCTGTCAATCATAATGCTGAATTTATAAAAAAAGAATTTTCATCAAAAATAGCTGATATGTATGATTTGTATTATACGGGCACCAAAAATGCCAGAATACATGCCAAGGTTGCAGTTCCCAAAAACGAAAAAGGCAAGCTGCCTGCTGTGTTGATGTTTCATGGGCTTGGGGGCTCATCCTGTGAGTGGAATGGTCTTTTGAAGTATGCCTCGCAGGGACATGTTGTTGCTTTTATGGATTCAAGAGGTCAGGCAGGATTATCAGAAGATGTTGGCCAAGTATCTGGCACAACATATACAACCCCATTCACAAGAGGTCTCGAAGGTGATAAACATGATCTTTTAATGCGTGACATGTTTCTTGATACTGCATTGCTTGCAAAAATAATAATGGAGCTTGATTATGTTGATGAAACTCGTGTGGGAGTAACTGGTGTTTCGCAGGGGGGTGCCCTTAGCGTTGCCTGCGCCTGCCTTGTGCCTCAAATCAAAAAATGTGCACCGTGTTATCCCTATCTTTCCGATTACAAACGCGTGTACGAAATGGATTTAAATAAAAATGCATACGAAGGTCTTAGATATTATTTCAGAAATTTTGATCCTACACATGAGCGTTTTGATGAAATCTATGAAAAGTTAGGGTATATAGATATTCAAAACCTTGCAAAACGCATGAGAGCAGAGCTGTTGATGTTTACAGCGCTTATGGATACTACTTGCCCGCCCTCTACTCAGTTTGCAATGTATAATAAGGTTACATCAAAAAAAGATGTTATATTTTATCCCGAATATGCACATGAACCGCTTAAAGGTGCCGAGGATATCATTTTTGAATTTCTTAGCGACCTATAAATATTTCAATGATACTTTAGTAATCAGAACGGAGAAATTTGAGATGGTAAACAAGATTTTATTCGAAGAAATATGTCCGTTTGTCCGAAATGCAATGCGCCATACAATAAAAGAAAAAACACTGTCACCTGTTGCAAATTATGATAATTTGTTCGTGTATGTGCTAAAGGGCACAGCACAATTTGTTGTGGGAGACTTAAGCTACAATATGGAGCATGGCGATGCTTTGATTATAAGACCTGGCACGCTGTATGAATATGCATCTGTAGGCGGAGAGTGCATGTGTATCTTTGTTGATTTTGACTATATCTCCTCTCCGCAAGAATTGTCACTTGCAAAGCTTTCAGACGAAAAATCAAGCTTTGACCACTCGAAAATAGTGTCGGAAACTTTGTTTGGTGATGTTCACATTTTCAACACCACCATATACATTAAAAAAATCCAGCTCTTTGAAGAAAAAATGGTCGGGATTGTTGAAGAATTCACAAAAAATAATCCATATTCCGTCATGAAATGTAGCGGTGCAATGATGGCAATATTATCTGATGTGGCAAGACGGCTCAGATTGGACACTCTTGAGGCAAGTGATGGCATTGGACTCGTTGAAGAGGTGCTTTCCTATATAAATGAGCACTACAATGAAAAGCTCACCAACAGTGCCATTGGTGCTATGTTTGCACTTCATCCCAATCATATAAACAACCTTGTTAAAAGAAAGACAGGCTACACACTGCATCAATACATTGTTGTGCGAAGAATTTCAAAAGCACTGGAATTAATCGACAAAACAAACCTTACTGTGTATGCTATATCCGAAAAGTGTGGCTTTTCCGAGTCTAAGAATTTTATAAGACTATTTAAAAATACTATTGGTATGACTCCGCAGCAATACAGAAAACGCAAATAAGCAAAGACACCCAAATAAACATTGATTTTTGGGTGTCTTTGCTTATTTTTTGGTCTTTATTTGCAAAAAACAGTGTGCTATACTAAAAATAACATATTAATATGGAGGTAGAATTATGAAAAAAATCAGTAAAATCATTGCTCTGTTATCAGCTCTTGCTTTGATTGCAGCAGCTTTTGCAGGTTGTGGCAGCAAAGAAAAAACCACTGCAACCACCGACGGCAAATCGTTCACTTATTGGACGGTTATGGACGCCAACACTGCTAAGGTTCATGAAAGCTATAATGATATGATGCTTTATCAGGAGCTCGAAAAGAGAACAGGTGTTCACATTGACTTCACTCATCCCATTCAGGGCTCCACAGGTCAGGAAGCTTTTATTGCAATGCTTTCAGGCGAAGTTATTCCCGATATGATTGAATATAACTGGGGTTCATACACAGGCGGTCCTCAGCAGGCGCTCGATGATGATGTCATCATTGCACTCAATGACTATCTCGAAGAGTACGCTCCCAACTATTATGACTACATGGAAGGTGAAAAGGGCAAAGCCGAAGACTATCGCTATAAGCTCGAAGCCACCACCGATGATGGCCGTTACTATGGCTTCAATGTTCTCAGCATCGGCGAAACCAAAGGCTTCCTGGGTATCTTTACAAGAGCAGACCTTCTCAAAAAATGGGGCATGGATGTTCCCGAGACCATCGATGAATGGACAGCCGTTTTTGCCAAAGCAAAATCTGAAGGATTTGCCAAACCTTTCACATCAACCTGTGGTCCGCTTTCCTTCAGAAGTGCCAACTCTCACACCTTCAACACAGCCTACGGAGTTGGTAAAGATTTCTATCTCGAAGGCGAAGAGGTTGTGTTTGCACCTTTCCAGAGTGGCTACAAGGAATATGTTGCTCAGCTTGCCGAGTGGACAAAAGCAGGCTACATAGACACAGGCTTTGTTACCAATGATTCTGCCAAGATTGAAGGTAACATGGCAAATGGAATTTCCATGACAACTCATGGTTATGTTGGTGGCGGCATAGGCAAAATTCTTCCTGCTGCTCAGGCAGTAAATCCCGAATTCGATTTGGTTGCATGTCCTTATCCTGTTGCTGAAAAAGGTCAGATTTCCGAGTTCCAGGAGATTGACAGTGCATCAAAACCAACTGCCATTGCTATCTCCACCGCTTGCGGTAATTATGAAAAAGCAGTAGAGTGGTGTGACTATATCTATAGTGACGAGGGTGTTGTGCTTCAGCTCTTCGGCATCGAAGGTGAGACCTTTGAAATTGAAGAAAAAGATGGCGAAAAACACTATGTTTACACCGACAAAATAACTGACCTTGAAACAAACGGCTTTACTTCGGTAAATGAGGCTCTTTATTACTATATGCTTCCCTGCAACCATCCCGGTTATAATCA
>JAFYUA010000062.1 GCA_017549745.1 Clostridia bacterium
AAATCGAAAAAATCCAGCTAAATAAAGTGCTGCTGAAAACATTTATAATTCCGATGAACAAAAAACGAAAAAACTCAGGCGTGTAGAATAGATTTTTGATTTTTTGTGTGTTTGATAAAACATAATCATTCCAAGAAATTATATGATTTCTGTTGACTAAATATGCTTTTTTTGAATTTTTAGCCATAACTCTATCCGACAAGGAATCTGAATAAAATGAGTCTATATTGAAAATATCATACAGCTCTTTAAATCTTTTTAACTTTTCGGCTCCATAGCAGTTGGGTGTCAAAAAGGTTCCGTCTTCTTCACTTACAACAGTACATATACAGTTTCCAACAGAAAATCTTTTCATACAAGAACTAACCAAAAATTCCGGTGATGCGGACACTATAATATCGGTTTTGCTTTTTTGCTTAATATACCAAGGCCTGACTTTAGATATGTTTTTGTCCCAAAATCTTTCAACTGCATATTTAGTATTAATATCCCTTACGAAAGAAAAAAATTTTTCCTTAAAGCTTACTTTGTCACATAAACCTAGCATGTACTTTGTAAGCCAAAATAATTGAAAAGGTATGTATTTAACAAGTGAAGGCTTGCTTTTTAAACAAAAAAGATAAAAATCTAAGCTACTATCCCCAGAATATATTGTTTTATCAAAATCATATACATTCAAAATATTTTTCCCCTATCATAAAATGTATAAAGCAGAAAATATATAAATGGTATAAACCAATCCCAACACTAAGATGAGCTTATCACTTAAAAGTATGGATACAGGATCGCCATCCACCTCTCTTTCAATATTAAAGCTATATTTCATTGATATTATCAGCACAAGAGGCACTGTTACTAAAAAACTTGTATTTTTATTGGCAGCCCATAAAGCGTAAAAGGTGTTTAATAAAGCCATACACACATACATATTCTTGTCAAGAAACTCGTAACTATATAGTCCTAAAACATCTCTGGTCTCACTTCCAGTTGATTTAAGCTCGTTGCGCCGCTTACCAAATGCCATATAGAAAGCTCCTGTAATAACAGTCAAATAGAGCCAAGTTGAAATAGTGATATTGGTTATTACGGCACCATATATCATTCGTATAAAAAAACCGGAAACTAAAATAGTTATATCTATTAATGGTTTGGCTTTTAATTTTTTCGAATACAAATAATTCAATACTAAATATATCAGTATGCATATTGCAGATGTCAAATTCAAAAATATTATTTGCGATATCACAGAGATAACAAAGCATACTATAGCAAGTATGGATGCATTTTTTATACTTATATCTCCACTGGCAACAGGACGGTTCTTCTTTATAGGATGAAGTCTGTCATTTTCCACATCGCAAATATCATTAACGATATAAACTGCTGAGCTTATCAGGGAAAAAACTAAAAATCCTGTGACGGCATGAAAAAACACAGAAAAGTTCAGCATTTTCCCGCTAAATAAAAGTGGGCAAAAAACAAGAAAATTTTTAACATAATGTTTTACTCTCATTAATTTCAGATATTTCATAGTCTTTTTCCTTTGTTTGATTAGTTGTTCCAAGAAATAGAGATGCATACATCATAAATACCGGAATATATGGGAAGTGATATCTTGCACCACCTACTATTATAAGAGTAATGGATGTCCCAATAAATAAACTTAACATATATGGTGCAAATCCACGCCACACATTATATTTAATCGAAAATCCAAAGCCTATTAAAAATAATACAAATATAAGCATATACCAAATCTGATTAAACAAAACCAACAAGTCTGCAAACAAAAATGGCTTATCTGTTTTGTTCGTAACTTTGGCATATATAGATTTTATGTAATCAATTCCTCCCGTTTCAACTTTGTTATTATAGAATGAAGAACCAGAGTACGTTTCGGTAGAAAACAAATAGAATATTTTTTTAGGGATTTGAGATATATATTTTCCGGGATTATTTATAATCCACTCAACAGACTGTTTTTTGTAAAAATTATCTACATCTCTAAAACTCATGTTTTTTCTTTGCTCTTTTGGTATAGGAGCAATATCGCTTACATCCATATAACTGCCGTCTGCATTGCCATGCGCTGACATCATCAGATTAACTCCTAAAGTTGTAGATTGATATACAAAATATCCACAATTTAAATATGTTAAGGTGCCTATAAGCAGAACAACTGAAATATATGAAGCAATGGGTTTCCATATATGTATGAGAGTTCTTCTATAAATAATTATACATATCAATCCAATCATAAAAGCTATCCCCAAGGGTCTGATCCAATTTGCCATTGCTAAAAGAATACCTGATAAAATATACGAGAACTTCTTTTTAGAGTAAGCCAGTGCGAAGGAAAGATAACATAAAGCAGAAAAAGGCAGCTCTGTTCTTAAATGAACAATTTCACTCCAAAATGTATTTAAGAGACAGAATAAAATAACAAACCAACACAATACTTTACTTGAATCAAGAGTTTTTTTTATAATATACAAACATGAGAATAGTATTATTTGAGTAAATAATATATTCAAATAATATAAGACCCTGATATTTCCAAATAGTCTCAAACACAATATAACAAGATTAATGTATCCATTGCCAAATAGGTAATCTGAATTTATGTTTAAAGTAGAGGGATACCATTCATTTCTTTCAGCTAATTTAGTTGCAATAGACAAATAAGTTGCAGAATCAGAAATTTGTTTTCCAGAAAATGAAATCAGCATCATAAGCTGGGCAGTTAATAATAAAATCCAGCATAGCAAACTAACTATATATAATGAGCGAGGAACCGTGTGTTTTTTGCTATTTAGCGAATCGTCTTTCATCATATTTGTGCCTAATAATTTTTTCATTATCTATACCCCTTTGGAGTTGTTATCACCAATATTATACTCAACCTTTGAGTAATTGTCAATACTCAAAAACTGAGTATGTTATTATGTTTGTAAGAAATAATAATCAAGAGGGCATCTAATATGGATTACAGAGTGAGGATCAAAAATCTTCGGGAAGACAATGACTATACTCAGGCATATGTTGGTAAAGTGTTGCGAAAATCTCAGCAAGGATACAATCATATAGAAGCAGGAAGATCGGAATTGAAGATTGAGGATTTGGCTATTTTGTGCAAGCTATATAATGTTTCTGCTGACTACATTATAGGTTTAACAAACAAACCAAAGAATTTAGAGTAATGGTTATCATGTCACAAACGCGAAAAGAGCAGCAAAAACCGCATGGCTTTTGCTGCTCTTTTCGCGTTTTGAAAGGGTCAGAAATGGCGTCTGCCCGATGAAGGCGCGCCAAAATCATATATATCCATATAATTTTCAAGCTCGTCTTCGTTTTCGGGCGGCACAGTAATCAGCCCTGTGCACTCTGTGGCAGAGCATACTTTGAGCGCGTCAAATTTGTCGGGCTTTTCGTCTTTGAAAAAAGGTCTTTTTTCGTTCATGATTTTCCTCCCCACGGGACATAAAAACTCCCACAGATAGTTTTGTCTGTGGGAGTATAATTATTCTTTCAGCTTTTCAATTCTTTTCTGGTATATCATGGCATTAATTTTGGCACCTGAGAGCATCGACATGCCCGTGATATATATCCACATTATCATACACGCAAAGCCTGCAAGCGAGCCGTAGATTATCTCATACTGCGGAAAATTATTGACATACAGAGCAAAGAGCATCGACGCCACATACCACGCTAAAGTGGTGAATAACGCACCCGGAATCACATCTTTAACGCGAAGTCTTGCTGCAGGCAGCGCCCTGAACAGTGCTGACACCACAAAGCTGATAAACACCAATATTACAAGATAACGCGATATGTTCCAGATGGCGAGCAGGTCTTGGCTTGAGGTGAGCTTCACCAAAAGCGCGCCTATAAGCTTACCAAAGATGATGAGACCAAAGCTTGCTATTATGGAAATGTAGATAAAAAATGCAAAAATCAAAGTTATGATATGATATTGTATAAATCCTCTGTCACTTTTCACTTTATAAAAACGGTCAAGAGCTTTTTTCAACCCGCCTACAAATCCCGAGAGTGTAAAAAGCGAAAACGCACCTGTGATTGCAATGACCGCCGTTGAGCGCGTGCGGCTCACAAGCATTTTGATGAGAAGCTTTGCAAGCTTGTTTGGAAGAGCGCCCAAAGCCACGAGCACCGCGTCGGTGTAGTTCTGACTGATTGCCGATGCCACAGTGAACACAAGCAGAATCATGGGCAGAAAGCTTGAGAGCAGATAAAAGCTCATCTCGGCAGTGAGCCCAAAAAAGTCACCATCGGTAAAATCATGGCATATATTCTGAATCTTTGCAAACAAATTCTTGATTTTTGATGTCATAAGCATATATATCCTTTCGGGTGATATATTACTACATTAATTATATCTCATTCTGAGCGAAATTACCATACGCAATATATTGTCAGTTGTGCACAAAAATAATGGCTGATATATGTTCAAAAAGTATATACATTTGACTTTTAAAATATGTTATAATATGTTTGTATTATTATGCTTAAATGAAAGGTCAAACCTATGCCATCAGAGAAAAATAAAAAAAACACAAATAAAAAACCCACCCCCCGCGCATCTTCCAAAAAGCCAAAGCCTCAGCCTGGCTCAGGCGGTCTGCGCTTTGAGATTTTTGCAATTTGTGCAATAGCGCTTTGCATGTATCTTCTCATATGCATCTATTCAAACGCGGGCGGCTTTGTTGGCTCATGGATCAAAAAGATTATCATGGGTCTTGCAGGCACCTGTGCCTATATCCTGCCTTTTGCCACGGCGGCACTTCTCATCTATTCGCTTTGCAACCGCCACAAAGAGAGCAACAAAGCCAAATATATCATGACCTACAGTGCGGTTGCAGTGCTCGGCGCTATTTTTCAGCGCATTTTTGCGAGCGATGTGGCTCCTGCCGAATGGTTTGCCAACGGCAGTGCAGGCGGCATAAGCGGCGGCTTTGTGGGCGGCGCGCTCACGGCAGTGCTCAGCATCTTCGGCACAGCGGGGTCATATCTTATCCTGTTTTGTGCTCTCATCGTGCTTGTTATTCTCATTTTCAATATATCCCTTGCTCACTTTTTCGACTCGGTGCGCCTTATGGTGCGTGAGCTTGGCGCCAAAGAGCCAAAAGCGCCTGCCAAAGCTAAACCTGCTACAGAGACCAACCGCGGTGTAGCCATCGACCCCGACCTTGAAAGGGCGGCTTTTTCTGACCGCGAGATTGTGTTCAACATTCCCGAAGAGGAAAGCACCCCCACAGAGGAAGAGAGCTTTGCCGACCCTGAGATAAGAGTGTATGATGATGTGACATCAGGACCTGAGGACATGGAACCCTCCGACGAAGAAAAAGAAGCCAAAAAGCTCTCCGATGATGAAAAAGAATCCATCGACCGCGAAATCAAAGAAGAGATTGAGGGCGCCGAAAAGAAAAAGGAAATCATTGAATATACCTACCCTTCAACCGATCTTCTCAGCAAGCCTCAGCCCGTGGTGGGCGGAGCCAATGTGCAGGACGAGCTCAGGAGTAATGCCCGCCAGCTCATCGAAACTCTGCACAGCTTCAAGGTTGACGCCAAGGTTGTGGAGATAAGTCAGGGCCCCACCATCACCCGCTATGAGATAGAACCTGCCGAGGGCATCAGAGTAAATCAGATAACCAACCTTTCCAAAGACATCGGCCTCAAGTTCAAAGCCGACAAGGGCGTCATGGTGGCTCCCGTGCCCGGCAAATCCACCATAGGCATCGAGATAGAAAACAAAACCCCCAGCACGGTCACTCTGCGCGAGGTTATCGAGAGCGACGAGTTCAAAAACCACAAATCCAAGCTTGCAGTGGCTCTGGGCAAGGATGTAAGCGGCAAGCCCATCATCATGGACCTTGCCAAAATGCCCCATCTTCTCATTGCAGGTGCCACAGGCGCAGGTAAATCTGTGTGCATCAACACCCTCATCATAAGCCTGCTCTACAAAGCCGACCCCAACGAGGTCAAGCTTGTGATGGTCGACCCTAAGCAGGTTGAGCTTGGCGTGTACAACGGCATTCCGCATCTGCTCATTCCCGTTGTAAAAGATGCCAAAAAAGCCACAGGCGCGCTCTCGTGGGCAGTGCAGGAAATGACCGAGCGCTACAGCATATTTGAACGCAACAATGTGCGCAACATCAAAGGCTACAACGAGCTAATGGAGCGAAACGGCACCCCCGAGAACAAGATGGCATCCATTGTCATCATCATCGACGAATTTGCCGACCTCATGATGGTGGACCCGCTGATGTTGAAAACTATGTGTGCCGAATTGCGCAGCTTGCCCGTGCGGCAGGCATGCATCTTGTCATTGCCACCCAAAGACCTGTTGTAAAATTCATCACAGGCAACATCAAAGCCAATGTGCCCAGCCGTATTTCATTCATGGTGGCATCGGTGCGCGACTCTCAGACCATTCTCGACATTGGCGGCGCCGAAAAGCTCATAGGCAGGGGCGATATGCTCTACATGCCCGTGGGTGAGACCTCGCCGTCACGAATGCAGTGTGCCTTTGTGTCTGATGATGAAGTCAACGCGGTGGTTGCATCTGTCACCAATGGCACCGAGGCAGTGTATGACCCCAATGTAATAGAACAAATCGAAAAAGACGAGGGTGAATATAAACCCGATGGCGAGGATAGCGGCGATTGTGACGAGCTTTTGGCAGATTGCATCGACATGGCAATCACAAGCGGTCAGATATCCACCTCGCTTCTCCAGCGCCGATTCCGCATTGGCTACAACCGCGCAGGCAGCATCATCGACCAGATGGAAGCGCGCGGCATCATAAGCGGACTCGACGGCAACAAACCCCGTCAGGTGCTCATAACCCGTGAGCAATACAACGAAATGCTGATGAAATAAACGGAGATTTTTATGCCAAACAATCCCTTTTTGCCCATATCACGCAAGGATATGGACGAGCTCGGTATAGAGCAGCTTGATTTTGTATATGTGTGCGGTGATGCCTATGTGGACCACCCCGCCTTTGGCCATGCCATCATAAGCCGTGTGCTCGAAAGCCTCGGCTACACTGTGGGCATCATTGCTCAGCCCGACTGGTCATCGACCCATGATTTCATGCGCCTTGGCGCGCCAAGGCTTGCTTTTCTGGTGTCGGCAGGCAACATAGATTCCATGGTCAATCACTACACCGTCAACAAAAAGCGCCGCAGTGATGACCTCTATTCCCCGGGCGGCAAAAGCGGCCACAGACCCGACCGCGCCACCATTGTATATTGCAATCGCATCCGCGAGGCTTTCCCAGGCGCGCAGATTATCATTGGCGGCATCGAGGCAAGCCTGCGCCGCTTTGCCCACTATGACTATTGGGACAACAAGGTACGCAGGTCAATTCTGCTCGACAGCCGCGCCGATTGCCTCACCTATGGCATGGGTGAGAAGATAATAGCTCAGCTTGCCGACTCTCTCAGCTCAGGAATCCCCGCAGCCGACACCGACATTGACGGCTGCTGCTATATCCGCAAAAACACAGATTTTCTCACTGATTATATTGAAATCCCATCTTATGAAGAGGTGCGTGATGACAAGCGCAAATATGCTCTTGCCACAAAGCTTGAGTTTGACAATCAGGATTCGGTCACTGCCAAAACCCTTGTGCAAAAGCATGGCGACCGCTATCTTGTGGTCAATCCCCCCATGGTTCCGCTTGAAGAAAGTGAGCTCGATGAGGTGTATGAGCTCGGCTATGCTCTCACATATCACCCCATTTACAAACCCCTCGGCGGCGTGCCTGCCATAGACGAGGTCAAGTTCTCCATCACTCACAACAGAGGCTGCTTTGGCGAGTGCAATTTTTGCGCGCTCACCTTTCATCAGGGCAGAGCAGTGCGCAGCCGCAGTGTGGACTCGGTGGTTCGCGAGGCTCATAGGCTTGCGTCGCTGCCTGATTTCAAAGGCTACATTCATGACATTGGCGGCCCCACTGCCAATTTCACTCATGCCTCGTGCCAAAAGCAGCTTGCCAAAGGCACATGCTCAGCGCGCAGGTGTCTGTATCCCACGCCGTGCAAAAACTTAAGTGCCGACCATGCCAAATATCTTCGCATGCTAAGAGCCGTGCGCGCAATCCCTGGCATAAAAAAGGTGTTCATTCGCTCAGGCATTCGCTATGACTATCTGCTTGCCGACAAAAGCGACGCGTTTTTGCGCGAGCTTTGTGAGCATCATGTGAGCGGTCAGCTCCGCGTTGCCCCCGAGCACATCAGCGACAGAGTCCTTGCTCTCATGGGTAAGTCGCCTATTAAGGTGTATGACAAGTTTTGCGCCCGCTTTGATGCGGCGTCGAAAAGGGCGGGCAAGGAGCAATATGCAGTGCCGTATCTTATGAGCAGTCACCCGGGCAGCACACTCGAAGATGCCATAGAGCTTGCTCTCTACACCAAGCGCCACCGCATCAATCCCAAGCAGGTGCAGGATTTTTATCCCACTCCGTTCACTGTGTCCACCTGCATGTACTACACGGGCATCAACCCCCTTGACATGACCAAGGTGTATGTGCCCAGGGGCGAGGAAAAGCTCATGCAAAGAGCACTGCTTCAATACTCTGACCCCGCCAATCACAACCTTGTGATAAAAGCACTCAAAAAGGCGCACCGCGAGGACCTCATAGGCTTTGGCCCCGATTGTCTGGTAAGACCAAGGCTTTTAAAAGATGAAAAAAAGACCACTTCAAATACAAAGCACAGAAAGGAAATAAAAAATGAGCTATCAGATTTTAGACGGAAAAAAAGTGTCACAAAAGGTAAAGGACGACCTCAGCCAAAAGGTGGCGCAGCTAAAGCAAAAAGGCGTTAACCCGGGTCTTGCCGTTGTCATAGTGGGCGATGATTCGGCATCGAGAGTATATGTGAACAACAAGAAAAAAGCATGCGAATATTGCGGCATCTACTCCGAGGAATATGCACTCCCTGCCTCCACCACCGAAGATGAGCTTCTTGAGCTTGTGGAAAAGCTCAACACCAAAGCCGACATTCACGGCATACTCGTGCAGCTTCCTCTGCCCAAACACATCAATGAAGAAACCATCATCAACGCCATCCGCCCCGAAAAAGATGTGGACGCATTCCACCCTGTGAATGTGGGCAAGATAATGATTGGCAATTTTGATTTTCTGCCCTGCACTCCTGCAGGCGTTATGGAGCTACTTGACGATGCAGGCATCGACCTTTGCGGCAAGCACTGCGTGGTAATTGGCCGAAGCAACATTGTGGGCAAGCCTCAGGCAATGCTCCTTTTGCACAAAAACGCCACCGTCACAATCTGTCATTCCAAAACCACCAACCTAAAAGAGGTAGCTCGCACTGCCGACATTTTGGTGGTTGCAGTGGGCAGAGCCAAGATGGTGAATGAGGAATATATCAAAGACGGCGCAGTGGTAATCGATGTGGGCATGGACAGAGACGAAAACGGCAAGCTTTGCGGTGATGTCGATTTTGACTCGGCATGCAAAAAAGCTTCCTACATCACTCCCGTTCCCGGCGGCGTAGGCCCCATGACCATTGCCACACTCATGAAAAATGCAGTAACTGCCGCTATTCGCCAGAGCGAAATTTAAGGTGACTCTATCGCTTCAAACAGTGAAAAATGCTATGCATTTTTCGCTGTTTGAGCATTTGGTTTGGTGGTTTTGCCAAAAACCTGAATTAGCGAAAAATTTTTCGCAAAAAGTATTGACAAATCAATTTTTATATGATAATATATACGAGTCGCTCAGTTATGGGAGCTTAGCTCAGCTGGGAGAGCATCTGCCTTACAAGCAGAGGGTCATAGGTTCGAGCCCTATAGCTCCCATTTCTTTTACAATTTAATATTCGCTGGTGTAGCTCAATTGGCAGAGCAGCTGATTTGTAATCAGCAGGTTGCGGGTTCAAGTCCCATCACCAGCTTATGGGGAGGTTCCCGAGTGGCCAAAGGGGACAGACTGTAAATCTGCTGCA
>JAFYUA010000063.1 GCA_017549745.1 Clostridia bacterium
TCGCTGACACCGGAAGCATACACATCAGAAAGAACTGTTTTCCATGTTTTTCCGTCATTTGAAACCTGAACATCAAATATCGTTCTTCTCGTAGTTCCGTTATAAAACGCAATTGCAACATAGTCAATTTTGGATGAAGTTCCAAGCTTAAATGTTATAGCCTGTTCTCCGGAGGCAGACCATCTTGTTTCCATATCTTTATCAATGGCACCCGAAGGTAGATTGCCGTCATCGTCGGTGGCACTGACTTCTTTTATTTTTACTTCATCATAATTTGTCAGATCCATTGTCGGCAAGGTGTATGGAAGGTCTTTAACAGTGAGAAGATAGGTGTTTAAAATTTTTCCGTCAGCTTTGTCGAAAACATAAATTTCATAGCTTGTGTTATCACCGTTGTATACAATTTCAGTGTCATACAAATCACTCACGGCCTCAAGCTTATATTCCTTGGTGTCGGATTCGATTTCATAATAATTGTCATGAGGATTGAAATTCTGAATCGAAATGCCATCAATCTTCAAATCAGAAATGAAATTATTTTGCACTTCTTCATCGGGAACATCCCACTCATCAAATGGAACAAATGTGTCTTCTTTTTGAAGCAGCGGGTCTTTTAGTGTCAAATACGGAGTAAATGCCACTCTGATGTTAACATCTTTGACAGAACCATAGTGAATGGCTATTCTCTGCAAATCCTTAAAATTAGACTGACCAGGCATTTTGGGCGATGTTTTCAGCGGATTTGAGTCCATTATTTCAACGTTAAAGGGTTGATCGCTTATTATTGAAACTTTAACCTTTTTGGTTCCTTTGGTGAGTATGATTTCATTTCCGCCTTCCATAACTTCAATGTCTGATTTATACACATTGATGAATGAATAAACTTCAGACGGCTCAACCAAGTGAATCTCATCTTGCATAATAAAACGCTTTCTGTTATCGGTAAGCATCACTCCGCGTTTATATGAATTAACCTGACCTTTATATGTGTCGGTGAGGTCGCTTATGGCATATGCTCCCCCCGGCTTTGATACATATTCGCTTATAGTATCTTCTGACAGCTTATTCTGACCGCCTAAAGATGATGGATTTATCACTATGCAGCTGTTTCCCTCTGCACGCTTACAATAATATTGCCATGCTTCATCATACCATGAATATCCAGGCAGGGAATAGCTGTCTCTTCCTGGATTGGTAACCCATCTTTCACCCAAAGCATCAAATGCAATGGTTCCGGAGTTCATGTGACCATGGGATAAATCTGCCTTCTGAACAACCATTCCGCCAAAGGTCTGCTGAGTGCTTTCCCAAGAATCTCTCATGGTTACCAGGTCACAGTTACGGAAGAATTTGTCCTTTGAAAGAGCCTTTACTGCCACAGAAGCATAATCAAAATCGGGATTATAGGTTATACACGCAAAAGGATGAGCCATATCGTCATTTTCCATAGCCCATTTCTGAAGAACATAATCCTGCCCCAAAGCACCAAAAATGAACTTGTCACAGGTCACATCTTTGAGAGTGTACCCTTCGGTATCGTTATAAACAAACTGACCGTATGAAGAAGTTGCATACATGGGGAATTCAGATGACTTTATGAGAGTGGGAATGTTTTCATAACCGAAACAATGCCCAAAGGCAGACTTCATCGAAAGCATCATTCTTGCCATAAGCGGCCCCACAAAGCCCCAGTAGCCTACACCTTCATGCCATGCCGAGTCGGGATAAAGATTATCAAGAACCTTCGTCACATTGTATGTGGCATTGCTCATTATCTCTGCAGAAAATTGCGGATCTCTTTCACAAATTGCGAGAGCAGAAATAAAGGTTGAGCAGTTGTTTACAGTACCGTGATTATTGGTGCTGAAAACAAACTGATGGAATGAAGTGTTATATTTTGATGCAGTGGGATTTCTATACAAATCGAGGACTGTGTCGAGATGGTTCTTTCGGAGTGCATCATAGAGCAAGGTTCTCTGATCATCAGAAAGATAGTCATATAGCCAGTCATAGGCTATAGCAACAATGAGTGCAGCCTGGTTGTTGTCAAGAGACTGATATGTGCCCCAGGAAGAAAGCTTTGCAAAATACTCTGCTTCCTTCCATGCACGCTGTGCATAATCCTCGTCTCCTTCAATAAGCCACACAAAAGCACACATGGGCACAAGATTCCACGCCGCATTGAATCCTCTTGTTATGTATGAAGGGGTTCCTGTAACCGATATTTCAACCGGAGCTTTCTTTAATTCTTTTGTTGCAAGAGCCTTTATTGCACTATATTGCTCTGTGAGAAATACATCTTTTCCGAAAGAGAGCTCCTTTATACGTTCAAAATCCGCTTTCCTGCCAAAAAGATAAGGATGTCCGCCGGCTGTGGCAACGGATATTTCACTTAAATATTCCTCAGTTGTGGGAACAGGCCACGCAAAATCAAGCTGACCTTTTACATATGCCTTGTCTTTTGTAAATTCAATACAGGGTCTGTCAGCTTCTTTGCTCTGACCTTTTGAAAAAACCGTCATTACATCAGCTGTTGATTTGACTGCAAGGCATGCCTTGGTTTCACCTTTTTCAAGGCATGATTTGATATAATCCGTAATCACATATTCACAAAGGCTCTTGCCCGTCTGGGCAAGAGGAACTGTGATTATGTGCTCAGAAATTTTACCGCTGTTTTTATCAAATGAATAAATGCTTACACGATTATTTTCATCTTCATTGCGGACAGTAAGTCTGAGAATAGAACCTTCAAAATCACATTCGGAAACTTTTGACAAATCAAACTCTAAAAAAGCAGTTCTGTCATATACAGTTCCGATAAACAAAAGATTAGAAGCGTTTATGCGTTTTGCCTGCCCGCCATTTTGCACATACCATGTCTGATCAGCAAATGAGTGCAATAAGATATCATTATTCTGAGCAAATGCCGAAAAGCAAGGCATCACCAGCGCCAGGCTCAAAATGAAACATATTATCCTTTTCATAAGATTCCTCCTTATCCAACCATAGCATACTGAGCTTGGGTCTGGGGCATCCCAAATTTACCGCCATCCCATATCATTATTTTAATTAAAGATGTACCCGGTTGTATTATAAAAGACCGACTTTGCGCAACAGAAACAGAATTTGCAGCAATATTTTTCTGTTCCATATCTACATATGTTAATTCACCGTTGGAATATGATGCTGCTATCAAAATGACATCGCGGGCGTCCGATGTGTTATTCTCTATTTCCGCCAAAGCTCTCACCTCGGTACCGGAGATAAAATATCTCTCGGATACGAAGCTTTGTGTGTTAAAATTTGAAGCTTCACTTTCGGCAAACACAATCCCCGATTTGCCAACCGCAAGATTTTGTGAATCGGATTTGAAATCCATCAAAGCCCTGGCTCCGCAGCCTGCATTATAGCCGTCGGTTACTGCGTAGAATTTTGCGCGTATGTTAACGGACGCCACTGCTATATACAAATATGACTGATTATTCTCTATACATTCATTGGCATAGTCTGTAAGGTCTGATTGCATAAAGTGATAAACATTATGCGCTCCTATACCCCCGTCTGTCACACCGGCTGATGCTTTGAATACTTCATAGTCGGAAACTCTATATTTTTGCTTGTCCGAAAGGACTTGGGTGATTATTTCCGAAGAATATTTCAATCCCTCAAGATTGGTGATTTCACGGGGCATTTTATACAAGGCAAGCTTTACATCTTCAGGCTTATGTTTGTATGTTGAAGTGTAGAAAATACCCATGGCAAACCTGAATTTGTATTGCGAAAGTTTTTCTCCGCTTTTAAGCTGCGGAAGTTTTATCTTATATATAACCATACTTTCGCCGTCAACCGCCTCCGAACTGAATGCTGATACACTCTTTGATCCGCTTTCATCAACAAAATAAGCTTCCTGAGCATTTTGCTGCTGCCGTTTGTAGTTAAATATATAGATATTCTTTCTATTGTCTTCGTTATTTTTATCTGAAACAGTTATATAATAATAAGATTTTCCCTGATTATGTTTGATTGAAACATCATATGCATCATCTGCAAAAGCTTCAATTTGAAGATTATCATCATCTGAGAAATACTCATAATATGAATTTTGGGGCATGAACCCTTCAACTGTTTCACCGTTGATTTTCAAATCATTCAGTGACGGTGACAAAATCTCTGAATCAGTAACTGACCAATCATCCATAGGAATAACAGAGTCTTTGTCATATTCAAACAAATCACCACCTGACACATATGGCACAAAAGATACCGCCATATTAAGAGCAGTTATATTTTCAAAGCGGAAAGCAAGCTTTTTAATGTCTTTGAAATTTGCCTGCCCTTCAGGATTGGGCGACGAAGCAAGAGGAACAGAATCCATAACGCTTACGGTATATGGCTTATCTGACGCTACAGTGAGTTTAACTTTTTTGTCACCTTTTGAAAGGATTATTTCTTTGCCGCTGTCTGAGATTTGAATATCTGCCTTATACACATTTATAAATGAATAAACCTCTGAGGCTTTTTCAAGCTTCATTTCATCCTGAACAACAAATCTTTTTCGGTTGTCCATGAGACGGATTCCTCTTTTGTAGGAGGTAACCTGGCCGGAATATGTGTTTGTTAAATCAGCAATTGCAAAGCTTTCGACGGCGGATGATTCAAAGCTGCCTATTGTGTCTCCTGCATCGGGATTCTGACCGCCGTAAGATGAAGGATTGATTACAACACAACTGTTAGCCTCAGCTCTTGTACAGTAATATTGCCATCTTTCCTCATACCAGAAATAACCCGGAAGTGAATAATCATCTCTGCCGGGATTGGTTACCCAACGCTCGCCCAGAGCATCATATGCGATTGTGCCGGAATTCATGTGACCGTGAGGGGCATTTGCATCCTGAACAACCATGCCTGCAAAAACTTCTTGATTTGTATTCCACGAATCACGCATCACAGCTATATCACAATTGCTGAAAAGGTGGTCTTTTTCAAGGGTTGCATCACTTGCAGCCATGTAGTCAAATCCCGGTTCATATACAAGGCAGGCAAAAGGATGAGAAAGATTGTCATTTTGCATGGCATATTTCTGAATTGCCCTGTCTGCGCTTAAATATCCGAGAATAAACTTATCACAGCCGTTTTCTTTGTAATCATAGCCTTCGGTGTCATTATACAAAAACTGCCCGTATGATGAAGTAATATATATTGGAAAATATCCGCAATTCATAATAATACTGTTTTCATCATAATCAAAACAATGACCAAATGCCGATTTCATTGAAAGGAGCATTCTTGCAAGCAGAGGTCCCACAAAGTTCCAGTAACCAAGGCCTTCGCTCCATGCAGAATCAGGATACATATTCTCAACAACATTATTTGTATGCTTTAGTGCATAACTCATAAGCTGTGCCGAGAAGTCTTTGTCACGGTCGGCTATTGAAAGAGCTTCTATAAAAGTTGAGCAATTATTTACCGTACCGTGATTGTTGGTAGAAAAGTAATACTGATGGAATGATGTGTTATATTTTGATGCAGTGGGATTTCTGTACAAATCAAGAACCGTGTCAAGATGATTTTCCCGCAGACTCTCATACAGAAGCGTTCTCTGATCTTCAGAAAGATAATCATAGAGCCAGTCATAGGAAATTGCAACAATGAGTGCCGCCTGATTGTTATCGATTGACTGATAAGTTCCCCACGAGTCAAGCTTTGCAAAACACTCTGCCTCTTTCCATGCTCTCTCTGCATAGGATGTATCCCCTTCAACCAGATAAACAAATGCACATTTTGGAACGATATCCCACGCTGCATTAAACCCGCTTGTGATGTACGACTTTGAAACATCGGTGGTTTTAGGAGACAGGGAAACATATCGTGAAGCTTCTTCCTTTATGAGCGCATACTGTTTTGTCAGAAATTCATCCTTGCCGAAAGCAAGAGATGATATTCTTTCAAAGTCTGCCTTTGTGCCAAAAAGGTAGGGATGACCTTTTGAAAGCGCTATGTCCAAAGCAGCTGAAATTTCAGATGCTGACGGCTCCGGCAATATGTAGTCACTTGCATCAATAGCATATGGGTTCACCGACACTGTCAAAACCATTGAAACAATCAATATACTCACAATAATCAATCGAAACTTTTTCATGGTATCCCCCATTATTTATATGCAAAGAAGCTGTTTGTGTAGCCTGTGTTTGACTGAATAACAACTTTAACATCTTTGTTGAAATCTTCAAAAGTTTCTATCTGAGAAAAATCGATTTTAGACATTGTCTTTGTCTTGGTGTCAAACATAATCAGAGGATGTGAAAATGTTATGTTGTATTTCAAAAGTTCTGCTGTTTGCGTGATTTGCGACATATTCTTTTTGGGAGAACACAGACCCAGAACCTTTCCGTCTTTGCTCACTACATTGCCAAGAACTATATACGATGATGCCAAAAAATCCATGCCGGAATCATCGGTAATAACCGTGTTGTCTTCCAAAAGACTGTATTGCGTTGCAGAAAGATTGGTATTATTGGAAAATTCCTTTGCACCGGCTTTATAGACAAGAACCACACCGCTGACTTCATATTTTGTATTGTAGGATGCCTTTATGAGATCTCCTTCTTCAAGACCGAGAGATGAGAATATTTTATCCTCTTTACAATAAAGCGAAAGAGTATTTCCTGCATAGTCAATCACATCTATCTTTTCAGCAGCCATTCCCTCAGAGTCAAGAACCAAGCTCGACGAGGTTATCATGTAGAGAACCTCCGATGATGAAACACTTTCGGAGAGTCCTGCCGAAAGCGAATATGTGCTCACAAGATAATCACATTCAAATCCGTTTCCACGAATTGAATAGCCCTTGTGAATCTGATCAGGCATGTTGATAATGCCAGAATATGAAGACATCTGTTTTACAACATAATCTTCATCAACTGCGATTTTAGCATCTGCAGACTGAGGGATAACATAGTGCTTTGATTCAGATTTCAAAATAAGGCGGTCTTTGCCTTTGCCGTAAAGAGTAAAGGTACTGCTTCTGTAGCGGATATATGGGTCAGGCTTTGAATTATAAAGGTTCACCGTTCCGTTAAAATGTAAATCGGAAGATAATCCATTGAACCCTGCAGAGATGTCATCGGGATAGTTTATGGCGCAAAGCTTTCGGTGAGCATCAATATTATATGAAACAAGCCCTGTCAACATTGAGTGTGTCAAACCGCTGTCTTTGGGGAGAGCTGCGTAATTTTCAGCCATTGTTTTTGTAAAAGAAATACCGTTGACCGAGAATTTGTCCGCCAGCTCATATGTTTTGATGATTCCATCCTCTGAAAGCATTTTCACAAGGATTTTCTCATTGAATCCCGATTTGGAATATGATGATTCAATAATATATCCCACATTAATGCTTTTTTCATCAGATTTTTCGGAAAAATAGACGATTTCTCCATCGGGATTAAAATGAGCACGAACAATCTCACCAAGAGTTACAGTATCATTTATAAGCTTCTGTGCATTTTCCGAAATCTCAAAGGATTCGTTGTCCAAAAGCACATATCCGCTTCCTGTTCCCATAAGCTCACCGGTAACAACATCACTGCACACAATAACCTTGCAATAAGTTTTATCTTTACTTTCGCCAATCCACAAGACATTGTGCTTTTCTATGCTTTCAAAATCTGATTGACGTCCGTCCTCGGAATAAAAATGTATTTCCATATCGTCAGGGTCAAGTTTTTTAAACGAAGCTTTACTCTGAGCATTGCTTACAGTGTAATCATTGATTGAAATATTATCAACCACAAGCTCATCATAAGAATTTATAATAACTGTGTTATATTCCGATGAATTACCAACAAGCCTCACACTTCCGTGCACAGGTATCATATCGCTGATATTATAGTCTGCTTTTTTTGCCATTGTATACAATGAGTGCATCATGGGCTATAGCTCGTGATGTATAGACCTTGGCGTCATCTTCATAGGAGTATTTGCGATTGCTGAAATCAAGTATCTGACCGGAATGTATTTCA
>JAFYUA010000007.1 GCA_017549745.1 Clostridia bacterium
GGACTTGTTCTCTTTTCGCTTTGTGTGGTTGGTCATTGCGCCAATGGCTTTGGCGGGCCGCTTGGAGTTTTTGTTATCACTCTTCTTGCATGCGAGATAGGAAAGCTCGTTTCCAAGGAAACCAAGATTGATATCCTCGTCACACCCACTGTCATCATTGCAATAGGCACGGCTCTTTCGCTGCTCATTGGTCCTGCCATTTCCTACATAATGCAAGCATGCGGCAGTGCCATCATGAGCTTTACCGAGCTTCAGCCGTTTTGGATGGGCATTTTGGTTTCCGTCACTGTGGGCATTGCACTCACTCTTCCCATCAGCTCTGCTGCAATTTGCGCTTCAATAGGTCTTGTTGGCCTTGCAGGCGGTGCTGCTACTGCAGGATGCTGCGCTCAGATGGTTGGTTTTGCCGTGATGAGCTTCAAGGAAAACCGCTGGGGCGGTCTTGTTGCTCAGGGGCTTGGCACTTCAATGCTCCAAATGGGCAACATCTGCAATAATGTGCGCATCTGGATTCCGCCCACACTTGCTTCTGCCATCACAGGCCCTGTTGCCACATGCATCTTCAAGCTCAAAATTGCAGTTGATAACCCCGTAGCATCGGGCATGGGCACATGCGGCATGGTAGGCCCCATAGGTCTTATTTCTGAATCGGGCTTCGGCTCAGGTTTTGACTGGCTCGGTCTCGTGCTTGTGTGCATAGTTCTTCCCGCTGTTCTTACTCCTGCTTTTGCCTTTGTTCTGCGAAAAATCGGCTGGATAAAAGACGGCGACCTCAAGCTTGATTTGTAAAATTCTCTTTTGGAAAGGAAATATATTATGAAAATTGAAACCAAATGTATCCAATCAGGTTACACTCCCGAAAATGGCGATGCCAGAGTGCTCCCCATTTATCAGAGCACCACATGGAAATATGGCTCCACAGAGCAGATGGGCAAGCTCTTCGACCTCGAAGAAAGCGGCTATTTCTATACCCGTCTTGCCAACCCAACCAATGATGCCGTAGCTGCCAAGATTGCCGACCTCGAAGGCGGCGTTGCAGCAATGCTCACATCATCGGGTCAGGCAGCCTGCTTCTATGCTATATTCAACATTTGTCAGGCTGGAGACCATTTTGTGTGTTCTTCAAGCGTATATGGCGGCACATTCAATCTCTTTGGTGTGACTATGAAAAAGCTCGGCATCGAAGTGACTTTTGTAGACCCCGACAGTGACGAGGCTACACTCAATGCGGCATTTCGTGAAAATACCAAGGCTATGTTTGGCGAAACAATTGCCAACCCTGCACTCGTTGTGCTCGACATAGAAAAATGGGCAAAAATCGCTCATAGCCACAATGTGCCTCTTATCATTGACAACACCTTTGCCACTCCCATCAATTGCCGTCCCTTTGAATGGGGTGCCGATATCGTTGTTCACTCCACCACCAAATATATGGACGGTCATGCCACAAGCGTGGGCGGTGCAGTGGTAGACAGCGGCAATTTCGACTGGGAAGCAGCAGGCAAATTCCCCGGTCTCACCACGCCCGACGAATCTTATCATGGCATCACCTATACTGAAAAATTCGGCAAAGCCGCATATATAACCAAGCTCACAGCTCAGGTTATGAGAGACCTTGGCTCAATTCCTTCACCACACAATGCTTTTCTTTTGAATCTTGGCTTGGAGACTCTCTTCCTTCGCATGGAGCGTCATTGCAGTAATGCACAAGCTGTGGCAGAATACCTCAGTGCCAATGACAAAATTTCATGGGTAAAATATTGCGGTCTCAAAGATGACAAATATTATGACTTGGCTCAGAAATATCTGCCAAACGGCTCTTGCGGCGTTATTTCATTTGGTGTCAAGGGCGGCAGAGAAGCAGCTGTCAAGTTTATGGATAGTCTGCGCCTTGCAGCCATTGTGACCCATGTTGCCGATGCACGCACATCGGTTCTTCACCCTGCAAGCCACACTCATCGTCAGCTCAATGATGCTGAGCTTGAAGCAGCAGGCGTAACACCCGACCTTATCAGATTCTCTGTGGGTATTGAAAATGTAGACGATATCATTGCCGACATTCAGCAGGCTCTTGATAATATCTGACAGAGGTAGCTCATGCAAAAGAAAAATCAAATCGTAGGCACCTTGTTTTTGCTTGGTGCGGCAATTCTTTGGGGATTTTCGTTTGTTTTCCAAAATGAGGGTGTCGATATTCTCGACCCGTTTGCTTTCAATGGCATTCGCTCTCTGCTCGGAGCAATTGCGCTCATTCCCGTGATATTGATTCTCAAAGCAATCAACATCAAAAACGGCACCTATTATAAACCCACCAAAAGTCAGACTGCCACTTTGCTTAAGGGTGGATTTTGGTGCGGACTTGTGCTCTGCATTGCAGGCTCGTTGCAGACCCTTGGCATAAAGCAGGGGGCAGGCGAGGCAGGCTTCATCACCACCATCTACATTGTCTTTGTGCCCATTTTGGGAGTTTTTCTTCATCAGAAAATTGAGCGCAAGGTGTGGCTGAGTGTGATGATGTGCTTTGTGGGCATGTATCTTTTGTGCGGAAGCTTTGCTCTCAATGTCAATCAGATATATCTGCTTCTTTGTGCATTTTTCTTCGCACTCCACATTCTTGTGATAGACTATTTTGCTCCAAGGGTAGACGGTGTAAAGCTTTCGGCGCTTCAGTTCCTTGTGGTTGGCATCATCGATTGCATCATTATGCTTTTTGTGGATTGTCCCACCTGGGCAGAGGTTGTACGCTGCTTCTGGCCCAATCTTGCATACTCGGGCTTTGTGTCATGCTCTGTTGCCTATACATTTCAGATTGTGGGGCAAAAGCATATTTCTCCCACAATGGGCTCGCTTCTCATGAGCCTTGAATCTGTGTTTGCAGTGGTGGGCGGATGGCTTTTGCAAGGCGATGTAATGAGTACGACTCAGATTTTTGGTTGTGCCATCATCTTTATGGCAATAGTCATAGTTCAGCTGCCGACCAAATTAACAAAATGATATGTAAAACACGCATTTTAAAATATATATTTGAAAATGCGTGTTTTTGTGTTATAATGATTCTGATGAAATAATAAGGAGTCTTATATATGAAGTTTCAATCTCCATGGATTACTACAGAGGAATTTGTCGGTTTGCCGCCTCTTGATATGTATCACAAGCAATTCGAGCAAAAGGATATTCCTGAAAGTCAGCATGAGAATTATCATGTGTTTTTCAGAAAAAAGCTTTTTTTGCAAGATTGCGAAGATATACACATTAACATTTCGGCAGATGATTACTATAAGCTATACATAAACGGCAGTTTTGTCTGTCAGGGGCCTGCATGCGCTTATCCCGAGTGCTATAGCTATAACAGCATCAATATTTCCCGCTATCTTGCTTCGGGCGAGAATGTAATTGCTATTCATGTTTTTTATCATGGTCGCATAAACAGGGCGTATTTCAGCGGTGATAACAGAATGGGACTCGTTGCAGATATTTATTCGGGCGATGAATTCATTTGCGGCACCGATGAAAGCTGGATATATAAAAGGTTATCAGAATTTAGCGGTGAAACTATAGGATATGACACGCAGTTTCTTGAAAACATCGATTTCACCAAAAAAGACCGTCATTTCAAAGAAGCTGATGCTGATGAGTCAGAATATAAAAAGGCTGTTGCAAACTCGGCAGATGACCATGTTTTCATAGAGACTCCTACACCTACAGTGGATGTATATTCTGTAAAGCCCAAAGAAATAATCAAAATAGAGGATGGAAAATATCTCATAGATTTTGGCACAGAGCTAAGCGGACAGTTTTACATGAAGATAAAAGGCCGAAACGGGCAAAAGGTGCGCATCATGTGCGGCGAAGAACTTTTGGAAATTTCTCTTTATGTGCGCTATGAGATGCGTTGCAACTGCACCTATGATGAAACGCTTACCTTGTCAGGAAATGAAGATGAGGTCGAATTTTTTGACTATAAGATGTTCAGATATGTCAATGTTTTCACCGACAGTGACTTTGACACTTCATCTGTTTGTGCTATTGTAAGGCATCATAAATTCGAAGAAAAAATAACTGTTTCTTCAAATATTCCACACATCAAAGAAATTTGGGACATCTGCAAAAATGCTGTCAGATACGGAGCACAAGAAGCTCTTTTGGATTGCCCAAGCCGCGAAAAGGGCGCATATCTTGGTGATTTCACCATAAGCGGACCTTCTCATTATTATCTTACGGGTGACAAAGAATATTTCAAAAAGAATTTATATGACTACGCACACACTGCTAAAATATCCAGAGGGCTAATGGCTGTGGCAAATGCAAGCTATATGCAGGAATTAGCAGATTTTTCACTTCTTTATCCGCTTCAGGTGCTCAACTATCTCAAACTCACAGGTGATGCCGATGCAGCCAAAGAACTCTATCCTCTGCTTGTAGATTTGCTGCATGAGTTTTCTGCTTACGAAAGGGCAGACGGTCTTTTGGACAATGTCAAGGACAAGTCCAACCTTGTTGACTGGCCCGAAAATTACAGAGATGGGTATGATGCAAGGATAGATGCAAAATATGAAAAATCAGATTGCCATAATGTTCTCAACGCTTTTTATATAGGCGCTCACAAAGCTGTTGAAGAACTTGCGCAAATCCTCGGCATAAAACACATCGAGCGCTCACAGGCACTTTCTTGTCAATTCATCAAAGCATTTTATAATCCACACACAGGCCTTTTTTGTGACACAGAGGACAAACCCATAGTGCTATTCATTCCAACGCGCTGCCTTTGTTTTTTGGCATTGCCCTGCCCGAAATGCAAGAGTGTATCAAGAATTTTATTATGGACAAAGGGCTTTGCTGCGGTGTCTATATGTCATACTTCGTATTAAAAGCTCTTGCTCGTATTGGTGCTTATGAAGAAGAACTGAAGCTTCTCATCAACGAAAGCAGCAATTCGTGGGTGAATATGATAAATGAAGGCGCCACCACATGCTATGAAGCATGGGGCAAGGAGCAAAAATGGAACACAAGCCTGTGTCATCCGTGGGCGAGTGCACCCATCATCGTTATTTGTGAAGATTTAAACGGCAAATGCTTTGATGAAGGCGAAATATCTGTTGAAAGTATATTCTAAAATGGAGAAATACTTATGAAGTTTCTGAAACACGACAAAAATATAATAAAAAAGTCTCTTTCCATGGCACTGCCGTCAATGCTCGAAATGTTTTTCGTGTGTCTGGCAGGTCTCATAGATTCGCTCATGGTAAGCAGCCTTGGCTCCGATGCGGTTGCAGCAGTGGGGCTTACCAATCAGCCCAAGTTTTTGGGCATGTGTATTTTTATGGCGCTCAATGTTTCAGTTTCGGCGCTTGTGGCGAGGCGATTTGGCGAAAAACGCCGTGATGATGCAAACGCAGTGTTTACAACAGCTTTTGCATTCATGCTTGTGATGTGCGCCATCATCAGCTTTTCCATGGTTTATTTTGCCGACTATATCATACGCTTTTGCGGCTCCACTGTCGAAACTCATGCCGACGCTGTTGCTTATTTTAAGATAATAATGTCCGGTCTTATTTTCACCACCATTCAGATGTGCATCAACTCAGCTCAGCGCGGATGCGGCAACACCAAAATCACCATGCGCACAAATGTCACTGCCAACACTGTGAACATGATATTCAACTATCTGCTCATAGGCGGCAAATTCGGCTTCCCTGCACTTGGCATAAGGGGCGCTGCCATTGCCACTGTGTTTGGCTACTTCGTTTCCTGCATCATGAGCATTGCTTCCATTTTGGGCACCAAAGTGTATATAAACATTTCCTATATTTTTAAACACAAAATATTCCCCCGCCTCAAAACCTTTGTGGGCATCATAAAGCTTGGCTACAGTGTGTTTTTAGAGCAGCTCCTCATTCGCATAGGCTTCATGCTCACTGCCATAATGGCAGCCAAGCAGGGCATGGACGCAATGGCGGCGCATCAGGTGGTCATGAATATTCTTTCGCTTTCGTTTGCATTTGGCGACGGCTTGCAAACTGCCTCGGTTGCACTCATTGGCAGAAGCCTTGGCGAAAAAGATGCTGACAAAGCATGGCAATACGGCAACGCCTGTCAGTTTATAGGCGGCATAATATCTGTGATACTCGTGGTTATTTATCTCTTTGGCGGCAGAAGCGTTCTCGGTCTTTTCTTTACCGAAAAGCACATAGTAGACATCGGTGTCAGCATTCTCTACATCGCCATCTTCACAGTGCTTTTTCAGGTTCGTCAAATCATCTACATGGGTTGCCTGCGAGGCGCAGGTGACACATTCTACACCGCTATGTCATCAATGACATGTGTCACCATCATAAGAACTGTTGTGTCCTATATGGGAGCATATGTCTTTAATCTTGGCATAGTGGGCATATGGCTTGGCATATTGGCAGACCAGATTTTCAGGCTCATATTCGGCTATGTGCGCTACAAACAGGGAAAGTGGATAAATATAAAGATATAAGGAGCAAAAATGAAACGAATTGTACTCGGTATTCTTGCCCATGTAGACTCAGGCAAGACCACCCTTTCTGAAAGCTTGTTATATACCTCAGGGCAGATTGCAAGGCTTGGCCGTGTTGACCATGGCGATGCTTTTTTGGACACCAATCAGATAGAGCGTGACCGCGGCATCACCATCTTTGCCAAGCAGGCAGTGCTCACCACTACCAATTCGTCAATCACTCTCATCGACACTCCGGGGCATGCTGATTTTTCTGCCGAGGCAGAGCGCTCACTTTGCGTGCTCGATTATGCCATTTTGGTCATAAGTGCCACCGACGGAGTCCAGAGTCACACCCGCACCCTCTGGAACTTTTTGTCTCACTACAATGTGCCCACATTTATTTTTGTGAACAAAATGGACATCTGCCAAAAGTCGCGCAGTGAGATTCTTGCTGACCTTTGCGCAAATCTTTCCGAGAGTTGCCTTGATTTTGAAACCAAAGATGAGCTTTTCTATGAGACAATAGCTCTTGGCAGCGACGAGCTGATGGATGAATATTTGGGTAGCGGCAAGCTTTCTTGCGCCTCTGTGAGCGCAGGAATAAAATCGCGTGCAGTGTTTCCCTGCTATTTTGGCTCTGCACTCAAAAATGATGGTGTGGATAAGCTCCTTGCCGCCATTGATGAATATGCAATTGCGTATTCCTGCTCGTCAGATTTTGGTGCCAGAGTGTTCAAGATATCCGAAGATGACAGAGGCAACCGCCTCACCCACATCAAGATTACAGGCGGATCCCTCAAGGTGAAAACTCTTGTCGGCATCAAAGGTCAAAACGAAAAAGTCAATGAAATCCGCATATATTCAGGCGAAAAGTACACCTCTGTGCAGGAGATTTCAGCAGGTGAGGTGTGTGCAGTCACAGGCATAACCTCGGCTTTGCCCGGTGATGGCATAGGTGATGATTCGGGCGAGGGGCATCTGCTCTCTGAACCTGTGTTCACCTACTGTGTCCGCCTGCCTGACCACATGGACCTTGCCCAGGCTCTTCCTGTATTCCGCAAGCTCGAGCAAGAAGACAATCAACTGCAGGTGTCACTGGGCGGCAACCCTCAAAGGATAAATGTGCGCATAATGGGGCAGATTCAGCTCGAAGTGCTCAAGCGCGTGCTTGCCGACAGATTCTCAATGAATGTTGAATTTGAGCAGGGCAGTATATTATATAAAGAAACTCTTGCCGAAACAGTTGAAGGAGTAGGGCACTATGAGCCTCTTCGTCATTATTCGGAAGTGCATCTTTTGATAGAGCCGGGCAAACGCGGCAGCGGCTTGGTGTTTGATGCCAAATGCGGCGAAGATGAGCTTGCGCGCAACTGGCAAAGGCTTGTGCTCACTCACCTTGCCGAAAAGACTCACCTCGGCACGCTCACAGGCTCACCTCTCACCGATGCCAAAATCACTCTGATAAACGGCAGAGCTCACCAAAAGCACACTGAGGGCGGCGATTTCAGGCAGGCCACTTATCGAGCAGTAAGACAAGGTCTGATGCAAGCGCAGATGATATTGCTCGAGCCATACTATAGCTTTGTGCTGGAAGTGCCCACTCAGTCCACGGGCAGAGCACTCACCGATTTGCAGCAGATGGGAGCTTCGTTTGATGCGCCCCAGTCTCTCGGTGACATCACACGCATCACAGGCAAAGCGCCCGTTTCATCAATAATGGACTATCACAAAGATGTCATATCATACACAAGAGGCAACGGTCGCCTGAGCATGCAGTATAGCGGCTATGAGCCATGCCACAATCAGGACGAGATTGTAGCAGCCATAGGCTATGACCCGTGTGCCGACCTTGACAACACTCCCGATTCGGTCTTTTGCTCACATGGCGCAGGCTACAGTGTAAAGTGGAATGAGGTCTTTGACCATATGCACATTCCTCTTGCTGACCGCGAGCCAAAAGAGCTATCTGCTGACCAGGTGCGCCGCCCGTCGGAGCGCCTTGCTTGCGACGATGCTGAGCTTATGCGCATATTTGAGCAGACCTATGGCAAAATCAAAACCGAAAAGCCAAAGAATCATTCTGCCGAGCGCACCTCAAAGCCCTACAAAAGCCATAGCACAGTACTTGGACCTGAATATTTGCTCATAGACGGCTACAACATAATTCACGCTTGGAATGAACTGAAAAACATTTTTGACCAAAGTCCCGACACCGCCCGTTCAATCCTCATAAACCGCTTGTGCAACTATCAGGCAATGAAGCATAGCAATATAATTCTGGTCTTTGATGCCTACAAGGTCAAGGGTAATGAGCGTGAAATAGAAAAGGTGAACAATGTCACCATTGTATACACCAAAGAAGCAGAAACCGCCGACACCTACATTGAGAAAACATCAAAAGAACTGAGCAAAAACTACCGCGTGCGCGTTGCCACATCAGATAGTCAGGAGCAGATGATAGTGTTTGGCAATGGGGCGGTGCGTGTGAGCGCCGGTGATTTTCGCGCAGAGGTTGAAGCTGCCGAGGCAGAGATAAGGCGCTTTGTTTCAAAGCAGACTTGACAATTTTTAGCTTTTAAGGTATTATAAACACAGTATTATAATGATAATTACGGAGGTAACAAATGAAAAAGTTTTTAGCAGAATTCAAAGAGTTTGCCATCAAAGGCAACATGTTTGATTTGGCAGTCGGCGTAATTATTGGTGCTGCATTCAACACTATCGTGAAATCTTTGGTGGATGATGTCATCATGCCTGCAGTAGGCATGCTCATTGGCGGTCATGATTTTACTGCTTTGGTGCTTAAGTTTGGCACTGCCACCATAAAATACGGCAATCTCATTCAGAACATTGTCAATTTTCTTATCACTGCATTTTGTCTTTTTGTTGTTGTTAAATCCATCAACACTCTCAAAAGACGCAAAGAAGCCGCCGAGGAGGCTATAGAGGAAGCACCCGCTGCAAAGCCTGCTGATATAGCTCTTTTAGAAGAGATAAGAGACACTCTGGCTGAAATCAAAAACAAATAATAGTGTCAAAAGAACTGCATCTTAACAGAAGCAGTTCTTTTTTGTAAAAATCTCTTGCAAAATCAATGCTGTTGTGATATAATAATTTGATTAGTAATACATAGAAAGGATGATTCCAATGGAAAAGAAAAATATCGATTGGGGCAATCTTGGCTTCGGCTATATCCAGACCGACAAAAGATATGTTTCCGAATACAAAGACGGTGCATGGGATGATGGTAAGCTCACATCTGATGCCAATGTCGTAATCAGTGAGTGTGCAGGAGTGCTTCAATATGCGCAGACATGCTTTGAGGGTCTCAAGGCATACACCACCGAGGACGGTCACATCGTTGTATTCCGCCCCGACCTCAACGCTGACCGCATGATTGCATCAGCTGAAAGACTCGAGATTCCTGTCTTTCCAAAGGATAGATTTATAGATGCAGTAGAAAAGGTTGTAGCAGCCAATGAGGCATATGTTCCTCCCTTTGGCTCAGGTGCAACTCTCTATCTTCGCCCCTTTATGTTTGGCTCCAACCCCGTTATCGGTGTAAAGCCTGCTACTGAATATCAGTTCCGCATTTTTGCAACTCCCGTTGGCCCTTACTTCAAAGGCGGCGTAAAGCCTCTCACCATCAGAGTGTCCGATCTTGACCGTGCAGCTCCGCATGGCACAGGTCACATCAAAGCAGGTCTCAACTATGCCATGAGCCTTTACAACATTGTAGATGCTCACAATTGCGGCTATGATGAAAATATGTATCTTGATGCTGCCACTCACACCAAGGTTGAAGAAACAGGCGGAGCCAACTTCATCTTCGTTACCAAAGACGGCAAGGTTGTAACTCCAAAATCCAACACAATTCTTCCTTCAATCACCCGTCGTTCTCTCATGGTTGTTGCCAAAGATTACCTCGGCCTTGAAGTTGAAGAAAGAGAAATTCATGTTTCCGAACTTCCTGACATGGCAGAGTGTGGCCTTTGCGGCACCGCGGCTGTTATTTCTCCCGTTGGCAAAATTGTTGACCACGGCAAAGAAATCTGCTTGCCCTCAGGCATGAGCGCTATGGGTCCTGTTACTCAAAAACTCTATGACACCCTCACAGGCATCCAGATGGGAAGAATTCCTGCTCCCGAAGGCTGGATCAAAGTTATTAAATAATATTTTTTAGTTATATACTTTGCCGGGCATTTAGTGTCCGGCAAAGCTCTTTTCGGAGGTTATTATGAATAACAAACCCAAAGGAAAAATTCTTGTTTCGGCATGCCTTTATGGTCATTGCTGCAAGTATGACGCAACGAGCAATCTTTTGAAAGACAAATATTTTCAAATTCTCAAAAACACAGGCAGGCTCATTCCCGTGTGCCCCGAGCAGCTTGGCGGACTTTCCACTCCGCGCATTCCTTGCGAGATAAAAGATGGCAAGGTTTTCAACAAAGAGGGCGAGGATGTCACAGCCGAGTTTGAACTCGGCGCCGAAAAGACCCTTGCCATAGCGCGTGAAAACGGAGTGAGGGTTGCCATCTTAAAGCAGGGCAGTCCCTCATGCGGCTGCAAAAAAATATATGACGGCACTTTTTCGGGCAACAAAATAACAGGTGAGGGAGTAACGGCGCGCAAGCTTGTTGAAAACGGTATTCCTGTTTTTGATGAAACCGAAGTGAGCTTTGCAAAGCTCCTTGCCGACGGCAATCCCGATTCACACCATCATTAATTCTTTGAGGAGAACGATTATGAACGAAAGTAAATTTTCAAAGGTAGAAAGCTTTGAACTTGACCACACCAAGGTAAAGGCACCTTTTGTGCGCAAGTGCACAGTGCTCACAGGTGACAGGGGCGATGTTGTCACCAAATTTGACATCAGGTTCACTCAGCCCAACGAAGCCGAGATGCAATCCGAAGGCATCCACACACTTGAGCATCTTCTCGCCACATATCTCAGAGATGCCGATGAAGCTTTTGCTTCAAAAATAATCGATGTGTCACCCATGGGCTGCCGCACAGGATTTTATATGACCATATGGGGTGAGTGGGAAGCATCGTTTATAGCAGCCAGAGTGACCGAAGCGCTCCAGATGGTTGTCTCTGCCGAAAGCATTCCTGCCGACAATGCAGTTCAATGCGGTAATTACAGACTTCATTCTCTGCCCCTTGCCAAAGAGTATGCCAAAGATGTTCTGGCAAAAGGGCTCAGTGACAGTTATCTCAGCTAAGAAATAAAACTTTTAAAATTTTCCAAAATTTTGCTTGACATTCAGCTTTTTTTGTGTTAATATTATAAATTGCAGTTATAGCCGTTTTTATGGATTTTCGATTGTGCATAATCACGGTTTTTTGTGCGTGATTTCATTCTCAATTATGCATTATTACTGTGATTGGGGCGCTTTCTTCCCGCAGCAAAAAAAATATATGAGGTGATAGAAACATGGTACATCCTATCAAGCTTGGTAAAAACGAAAGAATGAGTTATTCCAAAATTGACGAAGTTCTCGAGATGCCAAACTTAATTGAGGTGCAAAAGAATTCTTACCAATGGTTCATCGAAAAAGGACTCAAGGAGGTACTCGAAGATGTATCTCCGATTTGTGATTTTTCAAACAACCTTATTTTAGAATTCGATGATTACTATCTGGATGAAAATCCGAAGTATTCAATTGAAGAGTGCAAGGCTCGCGATGCCACATACTCCAAACCTCTCAAAATTAAGGTAAGGCTCATCAACAAAGAGACCGGTGAAGTCAAAGAACAGGAAATATTCATGGGAGAATTCCCGCTCATGACTGACCAGGGCACCTTTATCATCAATGGTGCTGAGCGTGTTATCGTAAGCCAAGTTGTCCGTTCGCCGGGCATCTACTTTGCAATGCAGCATGACAAAACCGGTAAAGAGCTCTACGATGCTACCGTTATACCAAACCGCGGTGCGTGGCTGGAATATGAAACCGATTCCAACGACATCTTCTCCGTGCGTATAGACAGAACAAGAAAACTGCCTGTAACTGTGCTGATTCGTGCGCTTGGTCTTGGCTCCAATGCCGAGATTCTCGAAATGTTCGGCTATGACGAAAAGATCAATGCCACACTTGAAAAAGATTTTACCACCAATGCCGAAGAAGCATTGATCGAAATATACAAAAAACTCCGTCCCGGTGAGCCTCCCACAGTTGAGAGTGCCACCACCCTCATCAATGGACTCTTTTTTGATGCAAAGCGCTATGACCTTTCCAAGGTTGGCCGCTTCAAATTCAACAAAAAGCTTGCGCTTGCCGCACGCATCAAAAATCAGACTCTGGCAAGACCTGTTGTTGATGAAGACACAGGCGAAATTCTTGCCGAAGCAGGTGAAATCATCTCAAGCGAAAAGGCAACAGCTCTCGAAAAAGCGGGCGTTGACACTGTATGGGTTAAGGTTGAAGACAAAGAAATCAAAATCTTCACCAATGGCATGGTTGATATTTTTGACCACATCAGCCCCGAACTTGCCGAAATGATTTCTGAATACGAAATCTCCGAAAAGGTTAAATTCAGTGTTCTCAAAGAGATTTTGGAATCTTCCGATGATAACGAAGAACTCAAAAAGCTCATCAAAGAAAGAATCACTGACCTCATACCTAAGCATATTATCATTGAAGATATTTATGCATCAATCAACTACCACAATAACCTCGTATACGGCATCGGTACCACTGATGACATCGACCATCTGGGCAACCGTCGTTTGCGTGGTGTGGGCGAGCTTTTGCAGAATCAGTTCCGCATTGGTCTTTCTCGTCTTGAAAGAGTAGTCAGAGAAAGAATGACCATTCAGGACCTTGACGCCGTAACTCCCCAGCTTCTCATCAATTCAAGACCTGTTGTGTCTGCAATCAAAGAATTCTTTGGTTCTTCACAGCTTTCTCAGTTCATGGATCAGACCAACCCCCTCGCTGAGCTCACTCACAAGCGTCGTCTTTCAGCGCTCGGTCCCGGCGGTCTTTCAAGAGAGCGCGCAGGCTTCGAAGTGCGAGATGTTCACCATTCTCACTATGGCAGAATGTGTCCTATCGAAACTCCTGAAGGTCCCAACATCGGTCTTATCAACTCACTTGCATGCTATGCAAGAATAAATGAATATGGCTTTATCGAAGCTCCTTACAGAAAATTTGACAAGGAAACCCTCAAGGTTACCGACGAAATCGCATACATGACAGCCGATGTAGAAGATAACTACATGGTTGCACCTGCCAGTGAAAAGCTTGCCGAAGACGGTAGCTTCGTAAACGAAAAAGTTATTGTTCGTTACAGAGATGAATTTATTGAAGTAACACCTGATAAAGTTGACTATGTTGACGTATCTCCAAAACAGATTGTATCAGTTGCTACAGCAATGATTCCGTTCCTCGAAAACGACGATGCTACCCGTGCACTCATGGGTTCAAACATGCAGCGTCAGGCGGTTCCGCTACTCAAAACTGAATCTCCTATTGTTGGAACAGGTATGGAATATAAAGCAGCAAAAGATTCAGGCGTTTGTGTTCTTGCAAAAGAAGACGGCGTTGTTATAAGAGTTGGTGCTGATGAAGTTCAGGTTCGCGAAGATGATGGCAACATCAGAACTTACAAATTTATCAAGTTCCTTCGTTCTAACCAGTCAACCTGTATTAACCAAAAGCCAATTGTTTCTAATGGCGAAAGAGTTAAAAAAGGCGA
>JAFYUA010000064.1 GCA_017549745.1 Clostridia bacterium
GAGTCGGGCCGCATCATAGCTGACCTCAAGCAGATAGGGCAGCAGTTTGTTGTTGCCAAGGGCGGCAACGGCGGTTGGGGCAACTGTCACTTTGCCACTGCCACCCGTCAGATACCTCGCTTTGCCAAAAGCGGCACCGAGGGAGAGCGCCGCGACATCATCATGGAGCTAAAGCTTCTTGCCGATGTTGGCTTGGTGGGCTTTCCCAATGTGGGCAAATCCACTCTTTTGTCAGTTGTGAGTGATGCCCGCCCCAAGATTGCCAACTATCATTTCACCACTTTAGAGCCAAATCTCGGCGTGGTGGACATGGGCGTGGGCAGAAGCTTTGTCATGGCAGATATCCCCGGCATCATCGAGGGTGCAAGTGAGGGCATAGGTCTTGGCCATGAATTTTTGCGCCATGTAGAGCGCACCCGCTTGCTCATTCATGTGGTAGATGCATCGGGCATTGAGGGCAGAAACCCCATAGAGGATTTTGACCTCATCAACAAAGAGATTGAAATGTACAATCCCACACTTGCAAGCCGCACTCAGATTGTAGCCGCCAACAAGCGCGACCTTGTGTATGACGCATCCATCTATGATAGCTTTTGCGCCGAAATGGAGCAAAGGGGCTACAAAGTATTTCAAATTTCTGCCGCCACCAACTCGGGCGTGTCGGAGCTTATGAACTATGTAGCATCAATCCTCGATGATATCCCCGTGCCTGTTCTCTTTGATGAGGATGAAGATGAGGTTCAGGTGATTTCATATGAGGATGAAGCACCGTTCACCTGCAGGGTAGAAGATGGTGTCTACATCGTAGAAGGTCGCTGGCTCAAGCGTCTGCTTGGCTCAACCAATTTTGAAGATAATGAGTCGCTTCAGTATTTCCAAAATGCTCTTCGCAAAAAAGGTGTCATCAAAGCACTTGAAAAGCTCGGCATTAGTGAAGGTGACCCCGTGCAGATGTATGAGGTTGAATTTGATTATATAAAATAAAGCCTTTAAAACGCTCTAAATGTTCGATTTTGATTGACATTGGGGCGTTTTTTTTGTATAATAAAATAGTATATGTTTTATAATGAAAGTGAGTGTGCAAAAATATGCTTACAAGCAAACAAAGGGCATATTTAAGAAGCCTTTCCAATAAACTCGAGCCTATTTTTCAGGTGGGCAAGGGTGGTGTCAATGACAATCAGCTAAAGCAGATTGATGAGGCTTTAGAGAAAAGAGAGCTTGTCAAAGTGCATGTGCTCGAAAATGCTCTTCTCGACACGCGAAGCGTGTGCAATGAGGTAGCAGATGCGCTCGGTGCTGAGCCTGTGCAGGTCATTGGCAAAAAGTTTATAATATATAAAGAATCCAAAGAAAATAAAAGAATAGACCTTAAAGATGCCGAGCTTTCCGAGACTGCGCGCATTCGCAAAAGAGCAGCCGAAGCCAACCAAAAGGCTAAGGGCAAGACATCAAAGCCAAAGCGCTTTGAAGCGGACAAGCCAGGCAAAAAATTTGGTGCCAAAACTCTTCGTACAAGGCGGTCGAAATAAATGCAAAAGTCAATCGGTGTGCTTGGCGGCACCTTCAATCCGATTCACAACGGTCATCTTGCAATGGCAAGAGCAGCACTTTCACAATGCAATTTGTCAAAGGTGATATTTTTGCCAAACGGCAATCCGCCGCACAAAACAGGGGAGCCTATAGTGGCACCTGAGCACCGCCTGAACATGGTGAAGCTTGCCATAGATGGCATCGATGTTTTTGAAGTGTCTGACTATGAGATAAAGAGAACCGAGCCGTCATATACTGTACACACCAATCGGGTGTTCAAGCTCATGTATGATTGTCCTGTGCATTTTATCATAGGTGCCGATTCTCTCTACACGCTTTCCAAATGGTATCGCTATGATGAACTCATGGCGGAATGCAGCTTCATTGTGGCGGACAGGCTAAGCTGTCATGGCTCTGATGTGGCAAAGGCGTGCAGTGAGCACAATCAAAGAGGCGGCAGTGCTACTCTTCTTTCCATGCCCACTATCGATGTCACATCCACTGATATCAGACTCATTATCAAAAACGGCGGCAATGCAGATGAGTATCTGCCAAGCTCTGTTGCCGAATATATCAAAGCTCACAACTTGTATCAATCGGAGGTTTAAAATGACCATAGACGAAATACGCGCAAAGCTCAAAATAGCTCTCAATGAAAAGCGCTTTAATCATTCCCTCGGCGTAGTGCAGACTGCAGTGGAGCTTGCCCGTCACTACGGTGCTGATGCTCACAAAACTGCCCTTGCCGCGCTTTTGCATGATTGTGCCAAAAACTATTCCCATCAAGAGATGTTTGAACTGTGCGAGCGTTTCGGTGTGGAGCTTGACGAAACCTCCAAAGCTGCCCCTGGTCTTATTCATGGCTTTCTTGGTGCCGTCATTGCCGATAAATACTATGGCGTGTCAGACCCCGAGATTTATGATGCCATATATTATCACACTGTGGGCAAACCCGATATGAGCCTGCTCACCAAGATTATCTACATAGCCGATGGCATTGAGCCAGGCAGAACCTTTGATGGAGTGGATCAAATCCGAGAGCTTGTGTTTGATGACATTGACCGTGCTTTGGTGCTGCAGATTGACTATACCATCAGGTCGGTAATCAATCGCGGAGGTCTGCTTCACACCAACACCATCGACACAAGAAACTACTATCTCCGACAAAAACAAATCAAGGTGAAATAATAATGAAATTTTTAAGTCCTGCATTGCAATTATATATCAAAGCAACTGCATGGTTCACGGCAATCTTTGCGTCCATTGCAATTGTTTTCATGCCCCTCGTGCCAACTCTTCTGAGCCTCATGGGATTTCAGTCATTTTTTGGCATCACCTTTTCTGGTGAGACGGAGCGCACCTATGTGAATGTGCTCATGATGGGGCTCGACAAAGAGGAAACCCGAAGCGATGTAATGATGATTGCTCAACTCAACTTAGAGAGTAATTCGATAAATGTGCTTCAGATTCCCCGTGATACCTACATTCAGAACAAACGCTATGACAAAAAGATAAATTCTGCCTATGGCGCGGGCGGAGCTGAAAAATCAATTCAAGAGGTGCAGACTCTTGTTGACATCGACATTGACAAATACGCCATTGTCACCACGGCGGGCTTTCGCGATGTTATTGATGCTGTGGGAGGCATATATTATGACATTCCGCAGGATATGAACTATGATGACCCCCTGCAGGATTTACACATTCACCTCAAGGCGGGCTATCAGCTCCTCGATGGTGACAAAGCCGAGCAATATGTGCGTTGCCGCTATATTTATCCCACGGGCGACCTTGGCAGGGTAGAGGCCCAGAGTGATTTTCTCAAAGAAGCTTTCAAACAGATTACCGAGCGCTACAAATCGGGTGATGATGTTGACACGCAGCGTCTCATCACCACTCTCGGTGACATGGTCGACACCAACTTCACCCTTGCCGAAATGCTCAAATATGCCCCTTATCTTTTGAGTGTCAACATGGACCACCTCAACATTATGATGCTTGAGGGCAGACCTGAATATCGCAATCATGTTTCATATTTTATAGCCGACAAAGCCAAAAACCAAAAGCTTGTGCGCGAATATTTCACTCCCGAGATTTCCGAGGCAGACCTTAGCGAAATCAAAGCAAGAGACAAAGCTCTCGGCAGTGCCTACACAGAGCATCTCACAAGCGATGCCCCCATAGCCAATATTGCGGCATCAGAGATAAATGTGTATGTATATGACTATTCGGGCACCGATGGTGCAAAAGGCGAGGAAGCTTCCAAAAAGCTCAAAAAAGCAGGCTACAAAGTGGTGGGCAGTGTGGTTGCCAAAACTGCCACAGCCGACAAAACCTATTGCGTGAGCAGTCAGCAAAGTCAGCTTTCGTCTGCCGTTGCAGCGTCGCTATCGCTTGAGCATTATTATCTCAACCCCGACTATTCAGACGAAGCCGATGTTATATTAATTCTTGGAAAGGAAGATAAACAATGAATTCCAAACAAACAATGGAAGCTGTTGTAAAATGTATGGATTCCAAAAAAGCTGCCGATATCAAGGTGCTCGATATCAGCGGTGTCACCACCATGGCAGACTATTTTGTCATCTGTCAGGGTAATTCGGGCACTCAGATGAAAGCAATAGCAGAGGAAGTCGAAGAAAAACTCTCAGAACAGGGTGTTCAGCCCCTGGGCAGAGAGGGCATGAGCACAGCATATTGGATTTTGATGGACTACGGCGATGTTATCGTGCATATTTTCTCAAGCGAATCACGCGGATTTTATTCCATCGAAAATCTGTGGTCAGATGCCGCAGAGGTGGATATATCCTCAATTGTAACCGAAGATTAATTTTAAGGAGTTGACATAAATGAATTACGATTTTGCCAAAATAGAACAAAAATGGCAGCAGAAATGGGAAGCCGACAAAGCCTTCAAGGTCACAGAAGATGCTTCCAAGCCCAAATACTACACCCTCGAGATGTTCCCTTATCCATCGGGCAATCTCCACATGGGTCATGTGCGCAACTATTCAATCGGTGATGTTGTAGCACGCTACAAAAAGATGAACGGTTTTAATGTGCTTCATCCCATGGGTTGGGATTCCTTTGGTCTGCCTGCCGAGAATGCAGCCATCAAAAACGGTGCCAATCCCAAAGACTGGACCTTTTCCAACATGGACAACATGCGCGATCAGCTCAAGAGCATGGGCATCAGCTACGATTGGGACCGCGAACTCGCCACATGCAAGCAGGATTACTACAAATGGACCCAGTGGATGTTTTTGCAGCTTTATAACAATGACCTTGCCTATAAGAAGAAATCCTATGTAAACTGGTGTCCTTCTTGTAAAACTGTGCTTGCAAACGAACAGGTTGTAAACGGCAAGTGCGAAAGATGTAAAGCCGAAGTTGGCAAAAAAGACCTTGAGCAGTGGTTCTTTAGCATCACCAAATATGCCGACAAGCTCCTTGCCGACATCGACAAGCTCAAAGGCTGGCCCGAAAAGGTTAAGACCATGCAGGCAAACTGGATAGGCAAGAGCCACGGCGCCGAGGTAAGCTTCAAGCTCGACGGCTCCGACACTGCCCTCACAGTATACACCACCCGTCCTGACACAATCTATGGTGTGACCTTCATGGTAATGGCTCCTGAAAGTCCCCTTGTAGATGAAATTATTTCAGGCTCCGACACCGAAAAAGAGTGCCGCGAGTTCATTCACAAAATGCAGTTTGTCAAAGAGATGGACAGAGCATCCACCGATGTTGAAAAAGAAGGCGTGTTCACAGGCCGCTATGTCATCAATCCTCTCACAGGCAAAAAAGTGCCTCTCTATCTTGCCAACTATGTGCTCATGGACTATGGCACAGGCGTGGTAATGGCAGTGCCTGCCCATGACCAGCGCGACTTTGAATTTGCCCGCAAATACAATCTCCCCATCGATGTTGTCATCACTCCCGATGGCTCCGACATGAAAGGCTCCGACCTTACCGAGTCATTTGAAGCTGAGGGCATCATGATAAATTCAGGCGAGTTCAGCGGCATGAACAACCGCGAAGCTCTGCCCAAAATGATTGAATATATGAA
>JAFYUA010000065.1 GCA_017549745.1 Clostridia bacterium
CCGCCTATCCAGTGAGTAAAGCTTCGCCAGAAAATAATGCTCCTGGGTATGACATCGAGGTCAGCTATGACAGAAGCACCTGTGGTTGTGAAGCCTGACACGGTTTCAAACAATGCGTATATAAAGCTCGGAACGCTGCCTGTGAAAAAGAGCGGCAGAGCGCCAAATATACTGAGAACTATCCAGCTCAGAGCCACTGCAACGAAACCGTCTTTGGCATACATGGTTTTGTTTTGCGGAGGCTTTATGCACAAGAGAATGCCGCACGAAAAACACATAGCAATGGTGAAAAGCCAAATTCCAACATTGTGTTCTGAGTAAATAATTGCACAAATAAGCGGCAATATCATACAAAAAGCTTCTATTTTGAGAACCCAGCTGAGGACATATCGAATTGATTTGTAATTCATTTTTGAGCTCCTATTTCAGAATGTCACTGATGTCTCCAACGCCTGAGCGAAGCGCAACAATGATGACAGAATCACCTGTGCGTATGATGTCATTACCACGGGGCATTATTATTTTGCCGCCGCGGTTAATGCAGGCAATGAGGATATTTTCTTTGAGATTAAGCTCACCTATCGGCACATCAGAGATGGGCGAATTATCGCTTATACGAAATTCAAGTGCTTCGGCCTTGCCGTCAAGAATGAAGTGCATGGTCTCGATGCTGTTGCCTATGGAGTTTTTCTTGGCACGCACAAATCTGATAATATTTTCGGCAGTGATATTTTTGGGATAAATAATTGTGCCGAGGTCAAGATTGTCTATGACTCTGTCATAGGCAATTCGATTAATCTTTGTTATAACCTTGCCATTGGTTTTGGACTTGGCATAAAGTGACAGGAGTATGTTTTCCTCATCCATATTGGTGAGCGAAACAAACGATTCGGCATTTTCAAGCCCTTCTTCCAAAAGAAGCCTGTTGTCAGTGCCGTCACCATTTATAATGCTGGCTTTGGGTAAGAGCTGGCAGAGCTCTTCGCATTTTTCGGGGTTTTTCTCTATTATCTTCACATCAATGCCTGTATCTGCAAGCTTTTGTGCAAGATAGTAGGATATTTCACCGCCGCCTACAATGATGGTGTCTTTGACACGGTTATTCTTGATGCCTATTTTTTTGAAAAAGGCAGCTTCAGCATTGATAGGGGCAACAACGCTTACCAGATCTCCCCCCCGAAGCACAAAATTACCGCCGGGAATAAAGGTGTCCTTGCCTCTTTCTACGCCACAAACCAGAATGTCGCAACCAAGCTTGGCAACAATGTCCTGAACCTTGAAATTGTTGAGCACAGAATATTCCTCAATCTTGAATTTGAGAATTTCAATTCTACCCTTGGCAAAGGTGTCAATCTGTATTGCCGAGGGGAAGCGAAGCAGGCGTGCAATAGCGCTTGCCGCCGCATATTCGGGATTGATGACCATAGCAAGGCTTAGTTCATCTTTGATGAGATTGACAGTGCGCACATAGTCAGGCTTGCGCACTCTGGCAATTGTGCGGCATTTGCCGAGTTTTTTTGCCATGAGGCAGGTGAGCATATTAAGCTCGTCAGAGCCTGTGACGGCAATGAGAATATCGGCATCTTTTATGCCTGCATCCTCCATTGTTTCTATGTTCATGGCACTGCCCACAACACCCATTATGTCATATTGATTGATAAGGTCCTGAACCACGCTGTAGCGAGTGTCTACAACTGTGATGTTATGGTCCTTTTCATCATTCAATAGCTCGGCAAGCTTTTGCCCAACCTTGCCGCAGCCCACAATTATTATATTCATCGAAATACACCTCTGATGATATTAACTACTGCCTTTCGGTCAGCATACCCATGAAGATTATATAATGGCATGCTGTATAGAACAGAAACACGCCTACAAGAGCTGAAATAGAATAACCACACACAACAAGAAGAGGTATAAGCACCGATGTGCGACTGTTGAGATGGTCTTTGCGCATGAGTCTTGTCCAGATGACATAGGCAATTGCCGCTATATAGCAAAGACCCGAAAGAATACCAGTGCTGACTGCGCGCTCAAGAGGTTCGCAGTGTGCTCTGTCAAGCTTTGCACCGCGCGCTTTATATTCATCGGCAAGATTGTCGGGTCCATAGCCAAAGAGAGGCTTTTCACCAATCATCTCAACGGTGTTTACCCAAAGACTCCATCTACCGCTACCTGCACTTCCTGCTTCAGAATCATCTTTTGAAGCATCACCGCTATCGGAGCTCGCTATATTTGCAACATCGGAGCCAAGAGTTGTGAAGTTCTTAAGTATGAGTGAATCTGACGAAGACACCAAAGTCACTGCCACACTCACTGCAACAAAAACTGCAAACGGCATAATCGCCGTGGTAAAACGGCTTTTGAGTCTGAAAAACAAAAGCACAAACACAACCACTACCATGCCGAGAGCTGCAAGATATGCACCAAAGGTGTTATTGAGCACGAGCACCCAGAAGGTGAACGCCATGAAGATGGCAGACATTATCTTTGACGACTTTTTCTCGGCTTTGATATACATGCCCACGCTGAGCATAGCACAAATGATGACATAATAGCCCATGTGGTTAAGGTTGTAGAAAGAGCCTGTTGTACCCTTGAAGAAATGACCCACAAAAATGTTGGCTTTGATATACTGCTCATTGAGGAACTCACCAAACGCACCATAGGGCTCCTGACCTGCAGTGCCGATGATGCCGTAATACTGCTGAATCATGATGAGGCCTGTGAGGAGAAAGCCGAAAACATATGCCGCATAAATGCATTTTTTGTGAAAATCATCTTTTATATACGAAGAGAAAACAAAAAGAGCCAAAAATGATGTGTGCATGAGGAGACCATCGGGTCTGAACTCAGTGCCCATGAGTGCTCTGGAGCTATCGGGCGCAAGGAAAGCAGAGATAACAGTGCACACATACACCACCAATAATAAGAGCGCATGCTTGTTTTTGGCAAAGTATGATTTCATGTTATCCCAAAGCTGCATAGCCTTGCCATTGTCACCTGTATTTGGGAACACAAGGAAATAGTTATAGAGATACACTGCCAGACACACAACAAAGGCAGTTATTTCTATTTTTGAAAGGAAAATGAATATTTCACCATGCTGCTGAGGTGAAAAAATAGCATACACGGGAAGCAATGCAAAAAGCAATGTCATTATAAAGCATATGCTTTCAAATGATTCTTTCAGTTTTCGGGCTGTTTTGTGTGAATTTCTTGAACTCAATTTGAAGTCTCCTGTCTGTGTAATTTTTTCAAAACGCGAAAAAAGCGCAGAAATCACCTAACCGATGAAAAACTGCACTTTTAGCCATCAGCTCAAAGCGTAGTGAGATATGATTTGACGAGCTCTTCCATAATCTCGTCACGCTCAAGTCTTGAAATGAGCACACGGGCATTGTTATAGCTCGTGATGTAGGTGGGGTCACCCGACATGATGTAGGCAACAATCTGATTTATGGGATTGTAGCCTTTGACTTTTAAGGCTTCATACACCTGCTTTAGTGTATCCTTGACCTTTTGTGCATTAAGACTTTCTACACTTATTTTTAAAGTTTCATTTTTAAAATCCATAACAGACACCTGCCTTTACTAATAAAACTTTCATATTATATCATATTATATCACGATTTTTTTTGCATTTCAATAGTTTTGTAGCAAATCAGCTATGATATTTTGTCCATTTGCCGCAGAGATACCAATATTCCCTGATATATAGCTTCGGCAATATCGGATATTTTTTTATCATTGGTGAGCACCTTCTGGTCAGTATAGGAGCTTACAAACGCACATTCTATGAGCACTGCGGGCATGATGGTGCGCTTGAGCACAACCATCTCGGGACTGCGCACTATGCCTCGGTCTTTGAGGCCCGTGGCTTTTACGAGCGGAGCTTGTATATTTTCGGCAAGCTCCTGACTCGAGATGCCATAGCCGCCACTATTGGAAAGACCTGCATAGAGCACTGATGTGCCCGTGGCTTCGGGGTCAGTGAAAGCGTTATTGTGAATGCTGATAAAAAGGTCAGCGCCTGACCTGTTGGCTATCTCAGCTCTTGCAACAAGGTCAGCCATGACAGTGTCACCCAAAGCAACATCGGCACTGCGGGTCATGATGACCTTGATGCCGCTGCTTTTGAGCTTCTGGCTCACCTTTTGGGCAATGCTGAGGTTGGCATCTTTTTCTTTTATGACCTCGTTGCCGTCGGCATCGCGGCCAATGGCTCCGCTATCATAGCCTCCATGCCCTGCATCAATCACCACAATCGGTGCGCCGCCTGACACTTTGGGTGGCTCAGTGGCAGTGCCCGAAGAAGATGCATCATCATCGGCGTCTTTATCGTCATCATCATAACCATAGGCAGTTTTGCCTATGGTTATGATGCACGCAGCAGAGGTATAACGAAATGAGTAATCCGTCTGCTCTGTTGTCTGTACAACTATGCGTGTGTAATCAGGGTGAGATGCCCAGCGGATTTCAGTGACCGAAGTGTTTTCAAATTGAAGATTTGAGTTATTGCATGTCTGCTCCACACTATAAAAATCAAACACAAGGCGGTCTGGGTCTGAAAGCTTCATAACATTTGGCTCGATTTTTTCAGACAGTGACACCGTGATGTCCACAGCGTCTGTTTTTTCAACTGCAGTGATGCGCGAAAGCTTTGCAAGAGCAATTTCTTCTTTGCTTTCATCACTTGGCAAAGAGGCTGGGTCATCATCAGGGATAGATGCATGCTTTTTGCCTGTAACATACACTGTGCGTGTGGAGCCATTCCACACAACATCATAACGCAAAACATCGGATATGAACCTGATGGGCACTAAAGTGCGCCCATCCACTATGGTTGGCGGCACATCAACTGTGCGCCCCACACCGTCTATGTAGGCGGTCTTACTGCCGATGGTGAGCACTATGACACTTGCTGCGGTGGAGATAATGACCTGCCTCAGACTTTCATTCCAGAGCACATCTGCACCAAAGGTGTCGAACAATATGCGCACAGGCACCATGGTGCGCCCGTTTATAATCATGGGATTGACATCGGAATCAACCGTCTTGCCGTTAATGACAAGGGTGATGTCATCAGAAGCTGCACAGGGGCACACACCAATGCCAAAAAACACAAAAAACACAAGCACGAATGCAATTAATTTATTTGGCATCATATATCCCCTCCTATATATCATTAAAGGTGATGCACCAGACAGTACACCACCTTTATAATAACTTAATATTCGATTTTTTTCTACAATACAAAAACAATTGTTATTCTATTGTAATATTTAGGCCTCAAATGGAATACCAAAATGTTCATATGCCGCTTTGTTTACCACTCTGCCGCGGGGGGTACGATTGATAAAGCCAAGCTGGAGCAGATATGGCTCATACACATCTTCGATGGTATTGCTGTCCTCACCTGTTGTGGCAGCAAGGGTGTCAAGACCCACAGGGCCGCCGCCAAAGGTTTTTATCATGGTAGTGATGACATTGCGGTCAGTAGAGTCAAGGCCGATTTTGTCCACTTCAATTCTCGTGAGAGCGCGGTCGGCAATATCGGCAGTGATTGCACCATCTGCCATGACCTGCGCAAAGTCGCGCACGCGCTTGAGCAAGCGGTTGGCTATACGCGGGGTTCCGCGTGAACGCGAAGCAATCTCATTGGCACCGCTTTCGTCAATGTGCACACCCAAAATGCTTGCACTTCGTTTTACAATTGTGGCAAGGTCTTCGGTGGTGTAGAGTTCAAGGCGGGATATCACACCAAAGCGGTCACGCAAAGGCCCCGTCATGTTGCCTGCCTTTGTTGTGGCGCCCACCAGAGTGAAATGAGGCAAATCGAGCCTGATGGAACGGGCGCTCGGGCCTTTGCCGAGAATGATGTCAACGGCATAATCCTCCATGGCAGGATAAAGAATTTCTTCAACACTATGGCTGAGGCGGTGGATTTCATCGATAAAAAGCACATCATGCTCTCCAAGATTGGTCAAAATGGCAGCGAGG
>JAFYUA010000066.1 GCA_017549745.1 Clostridia bacterium
CATATACAGACACCGTTTTAACTTCTACCTCTCCTCTTCTGAGAATATCAACAACCGCAAGAGCTTCAATTTCTTCAAATCCATCTGCAAGCATTACATATACCATATAGATTCTCCTGTCATTTCAAAAATTCAATATTATATTTTTTTATCATTCTGCACGGATGATAAGATTCTTTGGCTTTTCTCAAACCCGGTATGCCAAGGTCTTCTTCCCTATTCACATATTGCAGATTTGAAAATTCATTTTGCAATGTCAACCTGTTAATAACGGGATATGCATCTCTGTAGTCATAAGACGCTTTTTCAATGTGAATCAGAGCACAATTATCTGTGAGCTTTTCTCCGAGCGACAAAGCAACAATTTTATCATCCACAATTATCAAGCTGCATATGAGATTGAGCAAATCGTATGCCTCAAAAGCTTTTTCAATGCTATGCATTTCGCTATTGTAAATTTTTTCATTATCTTTCGTTCTTTGTTTTATAACATCAGAGCAAAACTCTATGCACTTATCATGCATGTCACTGTCATATCGTCTGTATTTAATATTATGATTTTTCACAAAACTATTATAGTTATTCTTTTTTGCATGATATTTTCTCCCGCTTAAGTCAATCAACTCTTTTGTGTTGTAAACATAGTCGAAGGAATTTCTTATTTCTTCATATCTTATATTATATTTTCCGCAATTCAATAAAAATTGCAGATAATCCTCTGTTGCCAAATTGATTTTGGGGTATTTGTTAAAGTTTTGTTCAAAATAAGAAATCAAAAAATCTGTAGCTTCACAGCTATTGCGATTTGCCCCATATGGCATAAAAGCTTCTGGTGAAATAGTGCCATGCATATCATAAATTGAATATATGATGTTGTTTTTTACGCAGTATTTAGTATTATAATAATGCTGCCATATATACATGCTTGCAACAGACGCTTCGGAGTTTTCGTAGTAAGAGTTTAATATAGTCTTAAATTCATCAAAATTTTGTTTCTTAAGTTCATCAAACATCGTAATTATCACCACTTATTCTTCTATGTAACCTTTTTCAAACAAGCTGACATAACGGTCTCCACCGCATACAATATGGTCGATAATTTCGATGTCAAACTGTTTCATTGCAGCAATAAGCTGATTTGTTGCCAAAATATCGTTGTTGGATGGTGCAGGGTTTCCGTTTGGGTGATTGTGCGATAAAATCATGTGACAATCACTGTGTCTGAGTGCGTATTTCATCACATTACGCGGAGACAAAGCCGTCTTTGTTTCTATGCCTCTGCTTATTCTCTCTACTGCTTCGATCTTTCGTCTTCCGTTTATAAATACGAGTATTGCCTCCTCGACGATATGATTCTTAAAATATCTGCAACAAAATTCACCCACTGCTACTGCATTTGGTAAATACTCACCTGTGCAATCATTTGTGTCCAAAAACTTATTCAATTCGCGATGAATTCCAAGCATTGCAGCAGTTATTTCTCCAACTCCGTCAACTTCTTTCAAAATGTCGAAATCGGCTTTGAATACACCATCTATTGAACCAAAAGTATCTATCAACCTATGCGCCAGTTCGTTTGTGTCGCCCTGCGGTATAGAATGAAACAAAATAAATTCTAAAATCTGATATTGTGTGAAGCCTTCAAACCCATATTTAATAAATCTATCACGAACTCGTTTTCTGTGACCTTTGTGCACTGATGCTTTGGTTGGTACAGCTTTGACAGGTGTATCACAAGGAGCCTGCCAGTTTTCATCTATCGTTATATCGTCATCTACGCATTTGTCATAAGCCGAGAAACCATCCTGGGCAGCGCACAGGATATTATCATCTTCCATTTTATCATAATACATACTAATTCAATCCATTTCGTGAGATTTATCCACAATGTTCTTTATAATATTGCAAACTATTTTATTTTGCGCAGATTCGTTTTTGGATAGTAAAACTAAATATTCTATGTTGCCTTCAGGGCCCTTAATTGGTGAGAAATCAAGTTTGTCCACCGAGAAGCCAAGCTGAAAAGCAAAATCAATTGTTTCAGATATGACTTTAAAATGAATATCAGGGTCACGAACAACACCTTTTTTGCCAACCTCTTCTCTGCCGGCTTCAAACTGTGGTTTTATAAGAGCCATCAGCGAACCGCCATATTTGAGCAGTTCATATGCTACAGGAAGAACAAGCTTCAAAGAAATAAAAGCCACATCAATAGAAATAAAATCGATTTCGTCTTCTATTTTATCAAAATCAATATATCTTATATTCGTTCTTTCCATGTTTATGACGCGGGAGTCATTTCGCAGCTTCCATGCAAGCTGACCATATCCAACATCTACTGCATATACCTTGCGCGCGTTATTTTGAAGCATACAGTCGGTAAAACCACCCGTGGATGCGCCAATATCCATGCATGTGCAGTCAGAAAGTTCAATTTCAAACACTTTGATGGCCTTGTCCAGTTTCAAACCACCACGGCTCACAAACGGAAGCTTTTGACCTCTGATTTCGATAGCGTCGCCATCTTTGATTTTGTCTCCTGCTTTCAAAACTTTTTGATTGTTAACATATACTGAGCCTGCCATGATTAAAGCTTTAGCCTTTTCTCTGCTTTCAACCAAGCCTTTGTTAACCATCTCAACATCTATTCTGTTATTCATCAATCTTCAATTCCCTTATTATCTTTTTGTAAATATCTTGTGCATCTAATCCATGCTTATCAAACAATTGTGCCTGACTTCCCTGCTCTACAAACACATCATCAAACCCACAGTGAATAAATTTTGAACGGGTATCCCGAGAAAAACAAGAGGCGATATACTCCCCTGCCCCAGCAGTTATCACATTGTCTTCTACAGTGACGGCAAGCGTGCATTGCTTAACAAAATCACCAATTCCTTCTGCATCAAAAGGTTTGATGCAGCGAGCGTTTATATGAGTTGTCTTTACACCTTTAGCGGCAAGAAGCTCGCAAACTCTTATGCAACAATCTGTCATTCTGCCAACAGATATTACGACAACATCTACTCCATCAGATGACACAACTTCTGATTTGCCACCGATAAATGGAGTGCAATTTCTGTCTGTCGCAATTGCCTTTGGATATCTTATTACCACAGGCCCTTTGCACACATCTATAGCATAGTCGAGCATCTGTTTTAGTTCATTGCAGCACGAAGGTGCCAACACCGTCATTTGGGGCATGTGCAGAAGATAGGAAAAATCAAAAAGACCCTGATGGGTTTCTCCGTCTTCTCCGACTACGCCAGCTCTATCGATAGCAAATACAACATGAAGATTTTGCATGCACACATCATGCAGCAATTGGTCATAACTGCGTTGCAAGAATGTTGAGTACACCGCAAAAACAGGAATCATTCCTCTGCTTGCAAATCCCGCAGCTAAAGTTACTGCATGTTGCTCAGCTATACCAACATCAAAAAAGCGCGTGCTAACTTCTTTTGCAAACTTATCGAGCCCGCACCCGTCAGCCATTGCAGCCGTTATGGCAACAATGTCATGGTTTTCTTTGGCTTTTGAAAGCAAATAATCACCAAAAATCCGGGTGTATGCTATCCCGGATAGTTTTTCTTTGTTCTTTGCTGATACGCCATGATACAAATCAGGATTTTTTTCGGCTGGTTCATAGCCGCGCCCTTTTTGAGTGAGAGTGTGAATTATAACAGGTCCGTCTATATTTTTCGCTTTTTCAAGAGCTACCGTCAATTCGTCAATATCGTGTCCGTCTATTATACCGATATATTTAATGCCAAGCTCTTCAAACATCGGAGCGGCAACTGTAGCAAAGGTTATAGCTCTTTTTATGGTTTTGATGCCCTTGGTAATCGTTCTGCCAAAAGAGCCGCATTTGCCAAGCAACCCTTGCATTTTACTTTTGGCATTGAGATATTTTTTGTTGGTTCTGAGCATTGTCAAATGTGCAGACAAGCCGCCAACATTGTGATTGATAGACATTTCATTATCGTTTAATATAATGATAACCTTTGTCTTGTTGGCACCAACATCGTTTAATGCCTCAAAAGCCATGCCGCCACCCAATGCGCCATCACCAATAAAGGCAATGACATTGTAATCTTCGTTTTGCAAATCTCTTGCTCTTGCAATTCCGATTGCAGCAGAGATTGATGTGCTTGAATGACCCGTGTTGAAAGAGTCATATTCACTTTCTGCAGTTTTGGGAAATCCCGAAAGACCGCCAAATTTGCGCAAGGTGGCAAACTCACGGTGCCTGCCACTGAGGATTTTATGAACATAGCTTTGATGACCAACATCAAAAATAATCTTATCTTCAGGGAAATCAAAAACCTTATGCATCGCAAGCGTCAATTCTACAACACCCAGATTGGATGCCAGATGACCTCCCGTTGTTAACACATTTTCAACAAGAAAATCTCTGATGCATTGGCATAGCTCAACACTGTTAGCACTATTTAATGTTTTAATATTATTTTTATCGATAATTTTATCAATCGAATTCATAAATACTATTCCTTTGTATGATTTGCTTTTTATTATATGCTATGCACCTGTTATCAATCAAAAAGAAAAGAATGAAGTTGGCTCAAAAATTCACTGTTTTCATATTTTTTAAGAATATTTGCAGACGAGGAGGCGTGAGTTTCAAGCATTTCCTTTGCCTTTGAAGCCCCCAAAAAGTTGACGAAATTGGGAGAATCACCGCATTCTGCACTATCTTCATCAATATCTTCAAAATCATCTCTGACCTGAAATGCCAAGCCAAGATGATATGCAAACTCATTCATATCTCCCATAATTTTTTCATCGCAATTGGCAATACAAGCACCTGTCAGAATCGAAGCTCTTATCAAAGCCATTGTTTTTAGCTCTATTAGTTTGGTCAAAAGCTTCAAGTCGCATTCATTTGTGGCAGCAACATTCAAATCGATTACCTGTCCATCAATCATGCCTTGGGCACCTGCAGCAGAAGCTATGCAAAACAACGCTTCGACAGTAGAGGCATCCTCGCAGCTTTCGGATATTAATTCATATGCAGCATTAAGCAGAGCATCACCGCACAAAATGCCCATAGCTTCACCATATTTTTTGTGACAGCTGGGCATTCCTCTCCTCATATCGGAGTTATCCATTGCTGGCAGGTCATCATGAACAAGTGAATATGCATGTATCATTTCGATTGCAGCAGCAAAAGGCAAAGCTCTGGCTACCGAGCCACCAAGCATCTGACAAATTTCGATGCACAAAATTGAGCGGAGTCTCTTCCCGCCATTGAGCACTGAATATTTCATAGCTTCAGCAAGTTCGGGTGATACTTCGCCATATTTGGAATCAAGATGAATCGTAATATAATTGTCAATCAACTCTATTTTTTTTGAATATGCTTCTTTAAAATTCATATCAGTTCTCCATGATGACATCGGAAACGATATCACTTTCTTCGAAATTTTCGTTTTTGATAATCTCTATCTTTTGTTTTGCTAAGCTGAGCCGTTGTCTGCATTGTTCAGAAAGCCGCACTCCTTGTTCATACAGAGCAATACTTTCTTCAAGGGTGATATTGCCCTCTTCTAAAATTTTTACGGTTTCTTCAAGTTTGCCAAGAATACTTTCAAAACTCATGTTATCACTCATACTTAATCCTCCGTATTGCACAATTTGCACTGCCTCCATGAAAAATGAGATTGAATTCATCATCAGTGTGCATTGCAAAAAAATCAACCACTCTGCCATCGGGCATAGTGGCAACACTATAGCCGCGCTTCATTACCGAAAATGGATTGAGCGTAGAAAGAAGAGTGTCCGCTTCGTTCAAATTAAATTCTGCTTTTAAAACAGCAGTTTCAACTATACTTTTGCAAGATGAAATTAAATTTTCGTTGCAAAGCATGAAATTGTCAATCATAGAATTCAGCTTGGAATATATATATTCACTTCCGAATTTTTCTAAATTCATCTCAAGCAAATTGATTTTAGAATGAATTATGTGATTTAGTCTGTCATTACATTGTTTGGTATAAGAAACAAGCTGGGCCGAAGATGGCACAGCAACCTCGGCTGCAGCAGATGGCGTAGGCGCTCTGAAATCTGCAACAAAATCACTGATAGTATAGTCAGTTTCGTGGCCGACTCCGGATATCACAGGTATATTGCATTCAAAAATTGCTCTGGCGGTTTTTTCCTCGTTGAATGCCCAAAGGTCTTCAATGCTGCCTCCGCCACGAGCCAGAATGATGACATCGCAAGCATTATTTTGAGAAAAATATCTGAGGCCATCACATATAGTATCTGCTGCACCTATTCCCTGAACTTTGGCAGGATATACAACGATATCGCAAATTGTGTATCGTCTTTTTAAAACATTAAGAATATCCCTGAGAGCTGCTCCTGATATTGAAGACACAACACCGACTTTTTGAGGAAAGCGCGGAAGAGGTTTTTTGTATTGGTTGTCAAAAAGGCCTTCGTGCTGCAGCTTTTCTTTGAGCTGTTCATACGCTGCATAAAGCTCACCTTTGCCATCAGGTATCATAGAATCTATATAGAGCTGGTATGCTCCTCCGGCCTCATACACGCTGATTTTACCAAAGGCAATAACCTTCATGCCGTCTCTTGGCTCAAAGTTCAATCGCGAGGCACTCGCTTTGAACATTACCGCCTTCAAAGTAGAGCTTTCATCTTTGAGGGTAATGTACATATGACCACTATAGTGGCGCTTATAGTTGGAGATTTCTCCTTTAATCCACAAATCCGACAAGTGCTTATTCTGATCTATGTATCTTTTGATATAATTATTTACTTGTGAGACTGAAACCACAGGCATAATTAACCCCCATCAGAGTGCAGAAGCCAAAACTCCATTTATAAACGAAGGTGAATCATCATCACCAAATTTTTTGGCAAGCTCTACAGCTTCATTGATTACGATACCAGCCGGGATTTCACCCAGCATCAGTTCATATGCGCCAAGACGCAGAATTGCAAGATCCACCTTGGAAACGCGCTCAAGCGTCCAGCCACGAAGGTGCGCAGAGATATTCGCATCCAGCTTCTCTTCGTTAACCACCACGCCTTCAAACATACGGTTCATGAATTCGGATTCACGCTCGCCGGGTTCAACACCAAGGAGATTCATGCGGGTATCCTCACCGCCATCTCCACCCATTTCCCATTCATAGATCAGCTTCATTGCATGCGCGCGCGCGATTTTTCTATCCATATTTGCTTATCCTCATCTCAAACGGTATTGTGATTTACACACCAAAGCGGTGGCACATTCAAATGTGCCCCCGCAATGTTATTAATTAGTTGGTTTCGCTCTCAG
>JAFYUA010000067.1 GCA_017549745.1 Clostridia bacterium
AACATCAGCGCCATTTACAGTTGCTGTGGCAGAGTCTATGTAGTTACTGAATGTGAGCACTACATCATCCTGAGGACGCTCGGGGTAAACTGAGCTTGCAAGAGTAAGAGCTTCAGGTTTGAAATATTCAACTACCAAAGCTGCACCGGTGCCACTCTCTTTAGATTTGAGATCATATTCAAAATTACCTGCACTGGCTGTTGGTTCAATTACAAATGAGAAGAAATTTTGAAGGTCAGTGTTTTGATTGGTTGCCTGATGTAATTTAAATAAAGAAGTAATATCAAATGACTTTGCTCCAGTTGAAGCAGAAGCACTCAGTGAAACAGCCGGGGTATTTAAAAAGGTAGCTGATGAACCTTTAGAACTTGATACGATAGGGAGAATCTTGTCTATATTTTCTTTCGTGAATTGATAATGCCCCTCTGTAGAAACTTCACTCCACTTTGCATTTACGGGATAAAAGTTGAGCTTCAATCCGCTAACGCTGCCAAGATTCCAACCGGCGCCTACATTTGGATTAAACTTTACTGATTTGATTGCATAGCCGGGATTAGCTTCCAAGGTTGCAAAAACGGAAGTCACATCATAGGCAACCGCTACTACATAGTTGCCGTTACTCCAATTAACTACTGGACTCTTGGTATAGTTTTTTCCAAGTCTAAGAATAGTGCCGCTGGGAGCCACGGACGGACCAGTACTTCCGCCGGCATATGCATCTGCAACGGGAGTCAGAGTGGTTGCTGCAAGGTCATCTGCCATTGCAGGAACTGACACCACTGAAAGCAGCATCACAAGCGAAAGAAGAAGCGCAAGGCATTTTGTGATTTTTTTCATTTTAATCATCCTTTCAAAATTATGGATATTCTGCACCAAAAGCAGAACGATGCATGAGCAAAGCTGATAAAAATGTTATTATAATCATATTATAAACGACCGAAATGCCAATCACCATTGCAAATGTTAAATCAAACAATGCAAATTCTACAAATTTATATGTAAACACATATAAATTTTAGCATAAATGCCTTAATTAGAGCAATGGAAATAGTAGGCATCCGAGGCGCTGATTACCACCACTGTTTGGTAGGAAGCGGGCGCACATCATCGGGAATACGCTTGCCCTGCTTGATGCTGGAGAGCATGATTGATGTCCAGTAGTCGAGCTGTTCGCCCATTGAACGGCGGCGCACAAGACTTCCGCCGAATTTGTCGATGGGTTTGCGGGGTGATGCATCGACCCATGCAATGTAGTCGGCAATCTTGGTGCGAAGAGCATTGATGGCATCTGCAAGGTCTGCTCTCACCTCTTTGCCCTCGGCAAATGAGGGGTGAAGGTCGGAATAGATGAGCATATATTCATGCAGCATGCCTGTGAGCTTGGTGCCCATCTCAAAACATTCGCAAAGCCATACGAGGTCGGTCATTCTTGCTTCGTCACCATCAAATGTGGCAACAACCTCTTTCATGATGTCATATGCTTTGGAGGTGACAATGTGGCACTGGCAGAAACGCTCTGACATTTTGGATATTTCTTCAATAGTGATATCCTCTCTGTCCCAGCGCATGGGGAACACTATCTTGGTGAAGTTGGTGTAGATGTCCACACTTGATGCGCAAGGAACGGGCTGTTCGCCGTTTTTGCCTCTGAGCTTGAAAAGCTCAGCCATCTTTGAGCCGATTTTGGAGCCGTAGATTTTGTCACAGATTACATCTATCATGCCACCCTCGCCATAGATACCCTCGGGCACGATGCGTGAATTGAGAAAATCATCAAAGGTTTTGAGATATTCCTCCTGATTCTGAGGCTTGGGGTCGAGGTTATAGAAGCCTGACTTTTCTGTGTTCCACATATATTCTGCATTGATGAGCTGCTGTGGCTCCTGGAATGCGTT
>JAFYUA010000008.1 GCA_017549745.1 Clostridia bacterium
GAATCTTCTGTAGCAGTCCCAAGCCCATCTTGCGTTGCCTGTTTTTGCAGCCATGGTTTCAACAACTTCTTCATTGAGACCGAGGTTGAGGATTGTGTCCATCATACCGGGCATGGATGCTCTTGCACCTGAACGAACAGATACGAGAAGAGGATTCTCTTTGTCACCAAATTTTTTGCCGCAGATTTCTTCCATCTTTACGATATATTCCATGATCTGAGCCTGGATTTCATCGTTGATTTTGCGGCCATCTTCATAGTACTGAGTACAAGCCTCAGTAGATACTGTGAAACCCTGGGGAACGGGGAGACCGATGTGGGTCATCTCAGCAAGGTTAGCACCTTTACCGCCGAGGATTTCTCTCATAGTAGCATTACCTTCGGAAAAAAGATAAACATACTTATGTGCCATTTCCAATTACCTCCAAATATTATTTCTATTTAACCACCCTTAATTTTATACTAAAAAAAAGAAAAATTCAAGCTTTTCTTTAATTTTTTTCCATTTTGAGGAATTTTTATAGATAATAAAAGAGAAAGTGCGGAAAAATCCGCACTGTTTTGTCTATAATTTATGAATATAATCAGGCTTTTATTATATTTTTGAAATATTCCAGCCTTGCAGAGACAATTTCGAGCTTATTTATGAGATATTCCTCACTGATTTTGGCTGCAAGGTCTATCGTTTCAGGTGATGCACTGAATTTGAAAACGCTCTTGTCATCGGATTGGCAGATGTATGACATCATTTTGAGCACAGAATCGGTCACCTCACAGCTCTCGGGCGCAAAGCCCTTGTCATGACACGAAGTGCACACCGCACCGCCGCCATAGAGGTCAAAATATTCAAGGCTTTTATCTGAGCCGCAACACATACAGCTTTGAAGCTGAGGCATATAGCCCGAAGTGCATATAACCTTTAGCTCATATATAGTCTTTAATCTCACAAGTTCATCATTGAGAGTCAGTTTGGAACCATCTGCAGCTTTGGCAATCATGAATAAGGTGTTGAGAGTGAATCTGAAAAACTCATCATCGTACATTATCTCATCGGCAAGATTGGACACAAGATCTGCCACATAGGCGGCAAGGCTCATCTTTTCAACTCCTGAGCGGAGCTCAAAGAAACTCTCCAGAATCTGAGCTGACGAAATATAACCAAGGCCTCGTGAATTGTCTATGACAAGCTCGCTATAGCAAAAAGGTTGCAGGGCTGCAAAGTCCTTGTGTTTGTGAGAGCGTATGCCCTTGGATATGGCACTTATCTTGCCATGCTCGGGACAAAACACAGTGAATAGCCTGTCATTGTCATTCATATTGGTGTATTTCAAAACTAAAGCTTTTGTTTTTATCATAGATACCAAAGTCTCCGTTTGTTACTGATTTTCGGTGAGGCCAAATTCTCTGAGCAGGCTGTTTGAGTTACGCCAATCGGCTTTCACCTTTACCCAAAGCTCAAGGTAAACCTTGGAAGAAAGCAGATTTTCACAATCGAGTCTTGCACGGGTGCCGATGGTTTTGAGAGTCTTACCGCCTGCACCTATGATTATGCCCTTGTGAGAAGCTTTTTCGCAATAGATATTGGCACTTATGTCATAGGTGGCATTGTCGCCTGTTCCCTTGCGCTTCATCTTCACTATTTCGATGGCTATGC
>JAFYUA010000068.1 GCA_017549745.1 Clostridia bacterium
AGGTTGATGGTCTTACCTATGATATAATCAAAGAAGCATTCCGCAAAACAAGAGATGCTCGTTACTACATCCTTGATGAAGTAATGCTCAAGGCAATTGCTGAGCCTCGTGAACATCTTTCTGAGTATGCACCCAAGATTATCACTACCAAAGTTCCTGTTGACAAAATCAAAGATGTCATCGGTTCCGGCGGTAAGACAATTCAGAAAATCATTGCTGAGACAGGTGTTAAAATCGACATCGAAGATGATGGCTCCGTATTCATTCTTACAACCGATGAAGAAGCTGGTAACAAAGCCCTCTCCATCGTTGAAGGCATCGTAGCTGAGCCTGAAATCGGCAAGATATACACAGGTAAAGTTGTTAAAATAATCGAAATCGGCGCTTTTGTTGAGTTCCTCCCCGGCAGGGAAGGTCTTGTACACATCAGCAAGCTTGAAAACCGCAGAGTTGCCAAGGTTGAAGATGTAGTTTCTGAGGGCGACGAAATCAAAGTTAAGCTTATGGAAATTGACCGTCAGGGCAGATTTAATCTTTCCAGAAAAGATGCTCTGAACGAAGAAGAAGCACAGAACTAATCAGCTTATAATAAAGACTGTTGTGTTAAGGATTTTATTGGTGATATATGGTTTATATAATCATTTATTTGATTTGTCAATAATTCTTTAAACAACAGTCTTTTTCGATGTTTCGAGAAGGTGAGGTTATATATGCATATAAAAAAAGGAAAGATATTTTATGTTGCAATTGCAGTAGCAATAATTTTTGTTCTTAATTACTTTGTTTTCCCTGTTCTGTTTGGTGATAATGTTGAAGATGTGACATATGATGAATTTTTGTCAAAACTCAGCAGCAGGTCGATTTCTGAGGTGCAGATAGAAGCGGACGATATTCTATATACGCTGAAAGAGGATGAAATTCCAAAGGATAAAACCCCGCTTCTTGGTCTTGCCACGCCAAGCTCTGTCGATGTATATCGCACAGGACTAATGGATGATCCGGAGCTTGTGTCAAAGCTGGAAAACTCAGGTGCAAAATTTGCCAGAGTGAGAGAGGAAGAGGTACCACCTCTTCTTGCTTTGCTCATTAGCTATGGAGTGCCAATTGCTGTCATGATTATATTTTGGCGATTTTTGTCCAAGCAGATTGCCAAAGGCGGATTTGGAGGCAATGCAATGTCCTTTGGCAAATCAAATGCCAAGATATATGTCAAAGCGCAAACAGGCAAAACCTTCGCCGATGTAGCCGGACAGGACGAAGCCAAAGAAGCACTAACGGAAATCGTAGATTTTCTTCACAATCCCAAAAAATATGCCGCAATAGGCGCTACATTGCCCAAAGGCGCACTTTTAGTGGGACCTCCGGGCACAGGAAAAACTCTCCTTGCTCAGGCTGTGGCAGGTGAGGCTAATGTGCCTTTCTTTTCGATTTCCGGTTCAGAGTTTGTGGAGATGTTTGTGGGCATGGGTGCAGCTAAGGTCAGAGACCTTTTTAAACAGGCAAATGAAAAAGCACCTTGCATCGTTTTTATTGATGAAATTGACACCATAGGCAAAAGGCGCGACACTGGCCCGATTTCCGGAGGAAATGATGAAAGAGAACAAACTCTCAATCAGCTCCTTACCGAAATGGATGGATTTGATGGCAAAAAGGGTGTGGTTATTCTTGCAGCTACCAACCGCCCGGACTCTTTGGACAAAGCCCTCCTTCGCCCCGGTCGTTTTGACCGCCGCATTCCTGTGGAGCTTCCCGATATGCGAGGCAGAGAGGCTATTTTAAGAGTGCATGCCAAAAAGGTCAACATTGCCGATGGGGTTGATTTTAAGGCAATCGCCAATGCCACAAGCGGCGCGTCCGGCGCAGAGCTTGCCAACATCATCAACGAAGCTGCACTTCGCGCAGTTAAATTCGGACGCATCGAAGTGGAGCAATCTGACCTTGAAGAGAGCGTTGAGGTTATCCTTGCAGGTTATCAGCGCAAAGGGGTTGTCATCTCGCAAAGCGAAAAAGAAATCATCGCATATCACGAGGTTGGCCATGCGCTTGTTGCAGCGCTTCAAAAAAACAGTGCACCCGTTCACAAAATCACAATCATACCACGCACTTCGGGCGCTCTGGGTTATACCATGCAGGTTGAAGAGGATGAAAAATTTCTCATGACAAAAGAAGAAGCCTTCAACAAAATTGTCACATTCACAGGTGGCAGAGCTGCTGAAAAGCTTATGTTTGGCACAATTACCACAGGTGCTGCAAATGATATAGAGCAAGCTACAAAAATAGCTCGTTCCATGATTACCCGCTATGGCATGAGCTCCGAATTTGGTATGGTAGCATTTGAAACCCTCAACAATCCTTATCTCAGTGATGACACATCGCTCACTTGTTCAGCTGAAACCGCATCCCTCATTGACAAAGAGGTAGTTTCTTTGGTTGCAAAAGCTTATGAAAAAGCTGAGGGCATTCTCAAAGAAAATATGCAAAAGCTCAACTCAATTTCTCGATATCTCATCGACAAAGAGACTATTACCGGCGATGAATTTATGGATTTGCTTAACATGTAAAACAAAAAGCATAGTAGTATTAAAACTACTATGCTTTTACTGTTTTTATCTTTCATCAATGGGCACATAGATTTTTGAATGATTTTTACAAAGGCTTTTGTATGCTGGCCTGATAATTCTGCCACCACAAAGCACTTCTTCAATTCTGTGCGCGCACCAACCGGCAGTTCTTGCTATAGCAAACAGGGGAGTATACATCTCCGGCGGAACCTTTAATGTGTTGTACACAAATCCTGAATAAAAGTCAACATTAGCACAAAGGTCTTTTGTTGCACCTTTCACATCAGCAAAAACCTGTGGCGCAAGCTTTTCAACTCGTGTATACAAATCAAATTCGTCGGTGAGTTTTTTCTGCTTTGAAAGTTCTTCGGCTTTCCTTTTCAACAGCGAGGTTCTGGGGTCAGAAAGTGTGTAGACTGCATGCCCCATTCCGTATATAAGACCGCTTCTGTCATTAGCTTTCTTTCTCACGATTTTCTCCAGATAGTCATATATCTCTGTGTCATTGGTCCAGTCTTTAACATTTTTCATTATATTGTCCATCATTCTGAGCACCTGCAAGTTTGCACCGCCATGCTTGGGACCTTTCAAAGAACTTATTGCACCTGCAATGGCTGAATATGTATCTGTGCCCGATGATGATAAAACTCTGCATGTGAACGCTGAGTTGTTACCGCCGCCATGCTCCGCATGAAGCATAAGTGTAGCGTCAAGAACTTCGGCATCAAGCTCGGTGAACTCTTTTGTTGGATTGAGCATTCTGAGAAGATTCTCAGCTATGCTGAGGTGTGGCTTGGGTTGATGGAGAATAAGGCTCTTGTTATCAAAGTGATGTTTCTTTGCACTGTAGCCATACACTGCCACAAGAGGCATTCTTGCAATGAGCTGAATTGATTGACGCAATATATTTTCGAGCGTGCACTGATCGGGATTGTCATCATAAGAATACAAGGTAAGCACCGAGCGTGCCATCTTGTTCATTATGTCGCGGCTGGGCGCTTTTAATATCATGTCTTCTGTGAAATACTCAGGCAAAGTTCTGTTTTCGGCGAGATATGCACAAAATGTTTCGAGTTCATCTTTGTTGGGAAGAGTTCCCATCAAAAGGAGATAACATATTTCTTCAAAGCCGAATCTTTTTTCTATTCCTGCATTTGTGATGAGGTCATGTATGTCATATCCTCTGTATGAGAGTTCGCCTTCAATAGGGCTCTTTTCATCTTCGCTGACAACATATCCGTGTACTTCGCTGATGTTGGTGAAGCCGGCCAACACACCGGATCCATCTTGGTTTCTGAGTCCCCTTTTTACATTGAATTTATTGTATTCATTAGGGTCAACCTGATAGGCAGCATATGCCTTCTGGGTGATCGCATCTATTTTTTCGTTAATAGTATTCATATTAAACACCACCTTTATAGTTATAGTATGAATTATATCACAAAAATAATTGCAAATCAACCATATTTGGAAAATAGTTCTATATAGCACAAAAAAATAATATAATGGTGTATACGGGTTGTTTAATATTTCTTGATTGTGATATAAACGAGGTGAAAAATGAAAGATTTGTTTGTCAGACTTGCATTTTTGGCAGTGATGTTAGTCGTGATACCATGTGTTATAACCTCTTTGATTTGTGAAAAATATTCCGATAAAGATAACTATCAGGTGAAAATATATAACTGCAAAACGGACAAGATTATGAAGCTGGATATTGAAGAATATCTAATAGGCGTTGTAGCTGCTGAAATGCCGGCATCATTTGAAGACGAAGCGCTCAAATCACAGGCTGTAGCTGCCAGAACATATTCGCTGAAAAAGATAAACAAAGATGCAGCCGAGCACAAAGGTGCTGATTTGTGCACAGATTTTGCACATTGTCAGGCGTATTATGATGAAAAAGACAGAGAGAAAGTTTGGGGTAATAAAACCGATTCATACGCCAAAAAAATCAAAAATTCTGTTGCATCAACAAAGGGTGAATATTTGAGCTATAATGACGATTTTGCATCAACTGTATTTCACGCTTGCAGCAATGGGATAACAGAAGACTCTGCAGATGTATGGGGAGGCAGTTTCCCATATCTGATTTGTGTTGATAGTCCGGGA
>JAFYUA010000069.1 GCA_017549745.1 Clostridia bacterium
CAAGGAGGAATTGTTTTGCATAAATTTTTTAAAAACTTCGGATTCTGGATTGTATTGATTGTGGCACTGTTTGCTGCATATACCCTTATGGGTTCTACATCCTCACAGGAATCGATAGAATTCTCGTCGCTTATTGGTGAAATAAAATCCGGAACGGTAAAAACACTTCAATATAAAGAAAACACCGTAACGATTGAAACAACCGTTAAAAATGAACGCGGTGAAAATGCGGTAAAAACCTGCTATGTTCCATCACTGAACATGCTGTATGAGCATGCGGGTGACGAGATAAAACAACAGGTTAGCAAAGGCACATTGACAGTTGTCACACCCGAGCCCGATTCATATCCTTGGTGGCTTTCAATGCTTCCTACTATAATTCTGCTTGTTGTGATGATTATTTTTTGGGTTATTATGTTCAGGCAATCGGGAGGTTCTGGTCGCGGAGCCATGAGCTTTGGTAAAAGCAGAGCTAAGGTTCATGTTGCCGATAAAAATTCTGTCACATTTGATGATGTTGCAGGAGCAGACGCAGAAAAAGAAGAACTCGAAGAAGTGGTTGAGTTCTTGAAAGCACCTCAAAAATTCAAAGAATTAGGAGCCAAAATCCCGCGTGGAGTGCTTTTGGTAGGACCTCCGGGAACAGGTAAAACATTGCTTGCAAAAGCAGTTGCAGGTGAAGCCAAGGTGCCATTTTATTCTATAAGCGGCTCAGATTTTGTTGAGATGTTTGTTGGTGTGGGTGCTTCGAGAGTAAGAGATTTGTTTGAGCAAGCCAAAAAGACATCACCGAGCATTATTTTTATAGACGAAATTGATGCAGTGGGTCGTCAGCGAGGCGCAGGTCTTGGAGGCGGTCATGACGAAAGAGAGCAAACTCTCAACCAATTGCTTGTTGAAATGGATGGTTTTGGTGTTAATCAGGGTGTAATCGTCATAGCTGCTACTAACAGACCTGACATTTTGGATAATGCGCTTCTCAGGCCGGGTCGTTTTGATCGTCAGGTAGTGGTAGATGTGCCTGACATGAAAGGCAGAGAGGCCATCCTAAAAGTTCATGCAAGAGACAAAAAGCTCGATTCGTCAGTGGATTTGTCGGTAGTAGCCAAAACAACAGCAGGCTTCACAGGAGCAGACCTTGCAAACCTTCTGAATGAAGCGGCGCTTCTTGCAGCAAGATATAACCTTCGCACAATAGGCATGGAAGAAATTGAAAATGCAATGATTAAAGTAGTGGTTGGCACCGAAAAGAAAACCCGCGTGATGAGTGACAAAGAGAAAAAACTCACTGCATTCCACGAAGCAGGCCACGCGCTTATTTCCCGATTGTTGCCAAGCCAGGACCCTGTTCATCAAATCTCTATCATACCGCGAGGCAGAGCAGGCGGCTACACCATGAATCTTCCATCTGAAGACAGAAGCTATACCACCAGGAATGAAATTCTCGATTCCATCTGTGTGCTTTTGGGTGGCAGAGCTGCTGAGAAATTAACCCTTGAAGACATAAGCACGGGTGCATCAAACGATATTGAACGAGCTACTGCAGCTGCCAGACAAATGGTTTCTAAGTATGGCATGAGCGAATCGCTCGGTCCCGTGTGCTATGGCAGTGAGCATGATGAGGTCTTTATTGGTCGTGATTTTGTGCAATCCCGTTCTATAAGCGAAAATGTGTCTGCCATGATAGATAGCGAAGTCAGCAAGATTATCGAAAACCAATACGAAAGATGTTTGTCACTTATAAAAGAAAACATGGATAAGCTCAATCTCATTGCAGATGCTTTGATTGAACGCGAGAAACTATCCGGCGAAGAATTTGAAATAATATTTGACGGCGGTACACTTGAAGTGTTGCCATCTTTGGAAAATGACATTTCCCTTAACACAGAAGCTGATAATTAATCTCAAATGAAAAACCTCCCATATGGGAGGTTTTTCATTTGAGATATCTCTCGATAGCTCTTGGATTGATAAATTTGTCCTGCAATGGGTCAAATAAGCTCAAGAGGCACAGAAGTCTTCTTTTATTTGCTTTGCTTCTCATATCATCATCCCTTGTAGATATTAGTCATACAACAGAAAGCGATAATATTGCCTCAGATAATATAATTCCAAAATTTAATATGATTACACTCGGAAATATTAGTCAATCATCAGTTCTTACACCAAGAATATGAATTCCTCTGATGTTTTGAAAATTATATGTGCTTAAATTTCTGTTTAAAGCATCCTGAGAATGAGATGCCACATAATAACGCCTGCCACGCGGAGTTCTTCGCACAGCCACCAAAAATAAACTGTGATAGAATGAACCGGATTCGTTGGCAAGTTGTATTACATCTCCTGGCAAAAGCGAATTCAAAGGTCTTTCTTCGGCAAATGGACCCATCCCTTGATTGTTTGTCATAAAATCATAAAAAAATTGCACACCTGTCCAAGATGGCGACTTGTCATTTGCATTAATATAATACCAGCCAAAATCGGGAGTATAATTCATTACGCCACTGCCTGCATACACACACTGCGAAACAAAGCTTGTGCAGTCCCCTCCTATTTGGCTATAATCATAAAATTCAGGATTGCGCGATAGAGCCCAACGATTTGCATATTCTATCGCCGCACTTCTGTTGTAGGGAACAATCATATTTACTCATCCTTTCTTGTGTTACGAATTTACGCCAAAAAATCTCAATATTCCCTGATACATCGCATATGCAAATCCATATGGATCATTTTTCATTTTCATGGCATCTTCATAGTTAGATATAAATCCCAGCTCAACAAGCACGGCCGGCATTCTGGTGCGCCTCAAAACATATAGCGACGGGCGTGCAAAAACACCTCTGTTTTCAGTGCCCATTCTGTTGGATATTGCATTAACCATGTTTTGTGCAAGGTAGTAGCTTTCGTCATTTAGTCTGTATACATAGGCTTCGGTTCCATTACCTGCAGGATTTACTGAACCATTTGTGTGTATGCTTATGAAATAATCTGCAGGCCATGAATTGGCCATTCTTACTCTTTGCTGAAGGCTTGTTGCATTGCTGGTGCCAAGTGTTTCGGTGGGCGTATTTCTCGAAAGTCTTGCTTCAAAGTTGGGATTTGCCTGAAGTAAATCATATAAATATCTGCCAACTATATATGTTATGTCCTGTTCACGCAAGCCGTTACCTTCTGCACCGGCGTTTGGCCCTGATGGATTGTGACCTTGATCTATAAATATCCTTATAGCCATAATTTCACCTCATTATATTCTTTTTGCTTTAGTATATTCCAAGAATGTGTGAGATGTGAATATTCCTTTTATAATACACATATTATTAAACACATTATATTTGTGAGGTGTTTGTATGGAAATACACATTGTCACACAGGGAGAAACCATATATTCCATTGCCAACGAATACGGAACATCACCGCAAAGGCTCATAGTCGACAACGGATTAACGGGATTAAACAATCTTCTCATCGGGCAAAGCTTAATAATTCTGAGACCATCTGTCACACATACTGTGACTCAGGGTGAGAGTATATATTCTATAGCAGCTCTATATGAAATTGATCCAATACGGCTTATATTAAATAATCCCACTCTTATTTTCAATACAAATATAATTCCAGGTGAGATACTTACGATAGAGTTTGACAATCAGACCAACAGAAACATCGAAACCTATGGCTACATATATCCGTTTATAAATCGGGATTTGCTCGAATTACAGGCCGCCTACTGCACTCGGATGGCTGTATTCAGCTATGGTTTCACGCAATCAGGAGAATTGATACCTATAAACGACAACAGTGTGCTAAGTAGTCTTGAGCGTTGGCAGACTCAGCCAATAATGCTATTGTCTTCAATAACGGAAGAAGGAACATTTCAAAACGAAAAAGCAACTGTTTTATTTAATAACATAGAAGTTCAGAACAATGTAATAGCCAACATGCTTGGAGTAATGAGAGAAAAAGGCTACATTGGTGTTGATTTGGATTTTGAATACATAGACCCGGCAGACAGAGATGCATATGTCGCTTTCGTAGAAAATGTCACCACTGTAATGAATCAGAATGGCTATAGTGTAAATGTTGATTTGGCACCGAAAAACAGTGATAATCAAAGAGGCACTCTGTATGAGGGACACGATTATGCTGCGCTCGGTAGCGCTGCCAACACAGTGCTACTGATGACATATGAATGGGGATACACATATGGTCCGCCAATGGCTGTGGCACCTATTAACAAAGTGCGTGAAGTTGTAGAATATGGTGTAAGTAAGATTGATAACACTAAAATTTACATGGGCATACCAAACTATGGATATGACTGGCTGTTGCCATATGTACAGGGAGATTCAAAAGCAAGAAGCATAGGAAATGAAGAAGCAATAAGAATAGCGCAAAGATATGGAGCAGTTATCAACTTTGATGAAGTAGCCGCCACGCCTTTCTTTAATTATCTGGATGAATCAGGCAGAGAGCATGAAGTGTGGTTTGAAGATGTGAGGAGCATAATTGCTAAGTATGACTTAATAGATGAATTTCAGCTTTTGGGTGGCGGATACTGGAATCTAATGCGCAGCTTCATTCAAAATTGGTCATATGTGAATTCACAATATCGTATAGCTAAGGTTTGAATAGCATCTTGACAATATATCGATTAAGTGTTAGTATATAAATATAGTTCTGACTCCAAATATTGTGATATGAGGCGGAAGACTGTTGATTATATTATTTAATTAACGCTCCGTAATCCGGAGCGTATTTTTTAAGGAGAAAAACAAAATGTACAATCCAAAATCTTTAAAAGCGGAAGAATTTATCAATCACGAAGAAATCCTGGACACATTAAAATATGCTGACGAAAATAAAGATAATTATGAATTGATTGATTCTATTATTGATAAAGCCGAAGAGAGAAAAGGACTCACCCACCGCGAAGCATCTGTATTGCTTGCGTGCGAAGACCAGGCAAGAATTGAGCGAATTTACAATCTGGCAGAGCAGATAAAAAAGGATTTCTATGGCAACAGAATAGTTATGTTTGCACCGCTTTATCTTTCGAATTATTGCGTGAATGGTTGCGTATATTGTCCTTATCATTTAAAAAATAAAACCATTCCAAGAAAAAAGCTGACTCAGGATGAAGTGAGAAAAGAGGTCATAGCTCTTCAGGATATGGGACACAAGCGTCTGGCAATTGAAGCCGGCGAAGACCCTGTCAACAATCCCATCGAGTATATACTCGAGTGTATCGACACCATATACTCCATAAAACACAAAAATGGCGCAATAAGAAGAGTTAATGTGAACATTGCAGCAACTACAGTTGAAAATTATCGCAGGCTCAAAGAGGCAGGAATAGGCACTTATATTTTATTTCAGGAAACATATCACAAAGACAGCTACCTGAAACTGCACCCCACAGGCCCCAAACACGACTATGCATATCACACAGAGGCTATGGATCGCGCTATGCAGGGCGGTATTGATGATGTAGGTCTGGGTGTGTTATTTGGCTTGGAGCTTTATCGATATGAATTTGCAGGCCTACTGATGCATGCCGAGCACTTGGAAGCAGCTTTCGGCGTAGGACCTCACACTATCAGTGTGCCGCGTATCAAAAAAGCTGACGACATTGACCCGAGCGCATTTGACAATAGCATCAGCGATGAAATTTTCGCAAAGCTCTGTGCATTAATCAGGATATCAGTACCATACACAGGTATGATTATATCAACCAGAGAGAGTCAGCAGCTCAGAGAAAAGGTTATCAGACTTGGCGTTTCGCAAATCAGCGGGGCTTCAAGAACCTCAGTTGGCGGTTATGCCGACGAAGAACGCCCACATGATACAGAGCAGTTTGATGTTTCTGATCAGCGCACTCTCGACGAGGTTGTAAATTGGCTCATGTCAGCCGGATACATTCCCTCTTTTTGCACGGCATGTTATCGCGAAGGCAGAACAGGTGATCGCTTTATGACACTTTGTAAAAACGGTCAGATTCAGAATTGCTGCCACCCCAATGCTTTGATGACTTTAAAGGAATATCTGATGGATTACGCATCGGAGGACACCCGAGCTGTTGGCGAAAAGCTCATTGCAAAAGAAATAGAAAAAATACCCAATGATAAAGTAAAAGAAATTGCCAAAAATAACCTTAAAAATATAGAAAGCGGCAAACGAGATTTCCGTTTCTGACAAAAATCCCCACACCTAAACAAGTGTGGGGATTTTTATTTGGAATGAAAGTAATGTGGGATTTCACAATCCACAGTGATAGTATTTTGGCTATATGGGTGTACGAATGTGATTTGAGTGCAATGCAAACAAAAGCTTTGGTCGCCATTTGCCAAATCATCATACAAAAAATCATCAATAAGCGGATATCCCATATGCGCCATGTGAACTCGTATCTGATGAGTTCTCCCTGTGTGGAGTATAAATTCAACGAGTGAATTGCCGTGCTCGGTATAACCCAGCACATTATATTGTGTTTTGGAATACTTGCCGTTTGAGTCTATGCAGCGTTTGATAATACTATCTGAACACCTTGCAATCGGAAGCTCTATAACTCTGTATTTTGGAGCAACAATGCCCCGGCAAACACCAATGTACTTTTTAGATATTGAAGAGTTGTATTCTTTGGTACACATTTTTGATGCACTAAATGAATTTTTTGCTGACAGCACAATTCCCGAAGTATAACGGTCAAGCCTTGTAACAACATGAAATTCATCGTGTGTTTGGCGAAGATATCCCAATGCGCAATTGGCTAAGGTATCGTCGCGATGCCCTGCAGACGGGTGCGTAGGCATGCCTCGTGGCTTATTGAAGCATATGACATCTTCGTCTTCATATAAGATATCACCTTTTTCATTGGTGCTTGGAATACTTGAATTGTCACAATATGGAAACACCAATCTGAGCACATCACCTTTTTGGCATATTTGGCGCACTTTTACCTCTGCACTGTTCCGGTATATTCCCCTACTCTGTTTTAATTTCGTTATAAGAGCAGAAGAAAGATTCAATTTGTTTTTTAGTATATATCTGATGTCAACATTATCATCGCTACATACATATTCTATTATACGCATATTTCCTCGCACAAAAGGCACTGCTATAGCAGTGCCTTTTAGTTTTAATATTATTCAGCTTTGCCAACAGAGCCAAAGAGTTCCATTTTTTCTTTGACGGTAGCTTTGATTGCTTCACAACCGGGAGCAAGAAGCTTTCTGGGGTCAAAACCTTTGCCCTGAAGATCTTTTTCTGCCTCGATGTATTTTCTTGTAGCAGCAGCAAACGAGAGCTGACATTCTGTGTTTACATTGATTTTTGAAACACCAAGAGAGATAGCTTTTTTGATCATATCATCAGGAATGCCTGTGCCACCATGAAGTACTAACGGCATCGGAGAAGTTGCTTTGCCGATTTCTTCAAGCACATCAAAGCGAAGACCTGCCCAGTTTTCGGGATATTTACCATGAATATTGCCAATGCCTGCTGCAAGCATATCAACGCCGAGACCTGCAATCATCTTGCATTCTTCAACATCTGCAACCTCGCCATTGCCAACAACACCGTCTTCTTCGCCACCAATAGCACCAACTTCGGCTTCAACAGAAATGCCTTTTTCATTGGCTATTTTAACAAGCTCTTTTGTTTTGGCAATATTTTCATCAATCGGATAGTGTGAACCATCAAACATTACAGACGAAAAACCTGCTTCAATGCATTTGAGAGCATGTTCATAGCTACCGTGATCAAGGTGTATAGCAACGGGAACTGTGATACCGAGCTCCTTAATCATGCCTTTAACCATACCAACTACAGTGGTATAACCACACATATATTTACCGGCACCTTCAGACACACCCAAAATAACCGGCGAATTAAGCTCCTGGGCAGTGAGGAGTATTGACTTGGCCCATTCAAGATTGTTGATGTTGAACTGGCCTACAGCGTATTTGCCGGCTTTGGCCTTTGTTAACATCTCTTTTGCTGATACTAACATTTAAATAACCTCCAAGTTAAAATTTTACACACTATGATTATACATTTTAAGTCAAAATATGTCAATAACAATAACATACAAATATTATTGGCAAATTAAAGATAATATATAATATTTATTATCATTTTACAAGCTTGTGTAAAATATCAACTGATTGATTCAAATAGTCTGTGAGCTCGCTGCCACTGAGTGAAGCGTGGGAAAGCTTAGCCATAGCTATAATCTGGCGGCAAACAATCTCTTGAAGCTCCTGATTGGAATTTTCAGCAATGTTTGATACGAGTTCACAATTTGTATTTACAACTAAAGTCTCTTCGGCTTTTGGCAGGTTCATCATGCCCATGTTACCATACATTTTTGACATTTCTTCCATTCTTCTTGCTTCTTCCGAAAGAATAATCATAGCAGGAACGCTAGCTGTTTTTAGTGCTTGAGCTTCCACCTTCATACCAGTTGCATATTTGCCAAAAAGTTCAATGATTTTATCATTGGAAGCATCGCTGGATTCGTTTGATTTTAGCGATTCGCTGACATATGAATCCACTCGTTTGAATTTGATTTCAGGGAGTTTGTATTCAAGCAGGCTGATGAAATGATTGTCAATGTTATTGTTAAGATAAATCATTTGAGCATTTTCTGCTTTAAGCAATTTAATGTATTGTGACTGGCTTTCAGCATCAGTGATATACAAAATTTCCTTTGTTTCAGCTTCGGTTATTTCCTGAAGCGAAACATATTCTTCATTGAATTTTTTGAATATAATTGCATTTTTAACTCTATCATAGAATTTTTCATCTCTCATGCAGCCATATTTCACAAATGGGTTGATATCATCCCAATAAGTTGCATAATTGTCTTTGTCAGCTTTATAAAGACCTGTCAGCTTGTCAGCAACCTTTTTGGTGATATGAGCTGAAACCTTGTTTACATATCCATCATTTTGCAAAAAGCTTCTGCTTACATTAAGAGGCAGGTCAGGGCAATCAATTACACCTTTGAGAAGCATCAGATACTCGGGAGTGACTTCTTTGATGTTGTCTGCGATATACACCTGATTGTTGTATAATTTGATTTGTCCTTCGATAGACTGAAGCTCGTGATTGAGTTTGGGGAAATATAATATACCCTTTAAATTGAAAGGATAATCTACATTGAGATGTATCCAGAATAACGGGTCATTGAAGTCCAGAAACACCTTGTGATAAAAAGCTTTATATTCTTCTTCTGTGCATTCAGAAGGGTTTTTGAGCCATAGTGGCTCGGTGTCGTTGATTGGTGATATCGGAGAATCTGAGTCTTCTGTGCCATCTGTGAGGAAGATTTCAACCGGTAGGAATGAACAATATTTTGTAAGAATCGAGCGCAGCTGAGATGTTTCGAGGAAATTTTTTGAATCTTCACTAACATGAAGAGTGATAGTTGTTCCCCTCTCTGATTTTGTGCCCTCGCCAATTTCATATTCACTGCCACCATCACTTAGCCAATGCACTGGTTCAGAATCCGTCTGATATGACAGTGTGTCTATTTCAACACTGCTTGCTGCCATAAAAGCTGAGTAAAACCCTAAGCCAAAGTGGCCGATTATTTTGCTCTTTTCATCTTTCTCATTTTCATATTTTTTTATAAATTCTTC